>JAAYLF010000193.1 GCA_012522035.1 Clostridiaceae bacterium | reverse complement strand
GTTTCGACCAGATTAAAAAAGTGCGGGTCCTTTTTTTCATACCATTTTTCAAGAACTTCATCAAGAACCTCTCCCTTTATTAAAAGGGTTTCATTGTCATCCGCCACCCTGAAGGAAGAATCTATGCCACTTTCTCTGAAATTGCTTTTAACAATATATTGACAAAAGGAACTTATGGTAGATATGTGTGCCTTGCTCAACAGAGCCTGCTGCTGAAGAAGTCTTCTTGGATTGTCTGAATCCTTTAATCTGGATTGAATGGATGCATATATCCTTTCTTTCATTTCAGCAGCCGCATCTCGTGTAAAGGTGACAATCAAAAGCTTGTCCACATCGATATTGTCATCCAAAATTCGTTTAATAATTCTTTCAACCAATACAGATGTCTTTCCAGAGCCTGCGGCAGCCGCAACCAAAAGGTTTTTCCCTCTATGATTTATTGCTTCCAACTGTTCGTCTGTCCAAGCCATTAACAATTACTCCTGTTTATCTTGTAATAACACTTCAACAATGGATTCCTTAATGTAATTAGCATAAAGCAGCTGGTAGTTTTCGTCAGTCAATTTTCTTTCATCTTCCCTGTTTGACAAATATCCAATTTCCACTTTTACGACATTACCCTTTGCCCAATTCAAAAAAGTAATATCGTTTGCAATTTTTACACCAGACTTTGGAACCTCAAGACCACTGGATAGTTTGTTCAGCACGGTTTCAGCAAAAAGCTTTGCTGATTCGCTTGTTGAAAATCTGGGAATATATACCTGCACACCGCTGTCCATTGGATTATTTGATGAGTCACAACTAATACTTATAACCAAATCGCAGTTATAGCTGTTAATAAAATCTGCTCTTTCGCGGTTGCTCATGGAATGATCAGAACGCTGTCTTGGCATCACAACAGTAGCGCCTTCAAGCTCAAGTGCAGATTTAAGCTTCATCGCCACTTTCAAATTAATTTCATAGTCATATGTACCGGAGTATACGCCCTGGTGTCTTTCATTCATTCTTTCTGCCAAAACCTTGGATTGTGGAGCAATAAACTCAGATTTTCTGTCGAGATTCATTTGACCGTCGGCATCAATGCCTATCGTATAGCCTTTTAATCTGTCAGGCTCAAAGGCCTCGCTGTCAATGAATGTGGCACTGTATACATAACCATACACCCCATTGTACAATACCTTGTACCAAATACCCTTTTCAACCACGGTAAGAGCACTGACGGAATCCAGAGAATACATTATTGGATATGTAAAACCGGGGCCTTTTCTTATGGTTAAATAGTTGTGACTTGTTGGTATAATCATGGGTGAATCCATGCGGAACAGTTCTTTATTAACACTAACACCTGATGTTCCACATACCAAAAGTACAGAGAAAACAAAAACAAATATGTATTTGACAAACACTCTTTTTTTACTATGTAGTCCAAACATAACTGCCCTCACTAACAAACCAGTCACTAACAATCATAACCCGCCTAAATTATATCATTATAAATATTTTTTAACAAGCAAAAAAAAGCCGCGCATAAAGCGCAGCTTTCAATCTATATATTATTGGGCATCCACCTTGGCCATATGCATGATAAGGTCAAGTACTTTTGATGAGTAACCCCATTCATTGTCATACCATGCAACGAGTTTTACGAAATGTTCGTTGAGAGCAATACCAGCATTTGCATCAAAGATACTTGTTCTAGTATCGGTTCTGAAATCTGTGGATACAACCATTTCTTCTGTGTATCCAAGGATACCCTTAAGCTCGTTTTCAGAAGCTCTCTTTACAGCTTCCTTGATTTCTTCATATGTTGTGGCCTTTTCAAGGCGTACAGTAAGGTCAACAACAGAAATGTCTGGAGTTGGAACTCTGAAAGCCATTCCTGTCAGCTTGCCGTTGAGCTCTGGAATAACTTTGCCGACTGCCTTCGCAGCACCAGTTGAGGATGGAATGATGTTGTCAAATACTGAACGTCCGCCTCTCCAGTCTTTCTTTGAAGGAGCGTCAACAGTCTTCTGAGTGTTGGTTGCAGCATGAACAGTGGTCATCAATCCTTCAACGATACCGAAGTTGTCATGAATAACCTTTGCAAGAGGTGCAAGACAGTTGGTTGTGCAGGATGCATTGGAAACGATGTCCATATCCTTTGTGTACTTGTCGTTATTTACACCCATAACAAACATTGGAGCGTCCTTGGATGGAGCTGTGATAACAACCTTCTTTGCGCCTGCTTCGAGGTGAGCCTTTGCCTTGTCAATGGTTGTATAAACACCAGTGGACTCAACAATGTATTCAGCTCCAACCTTGCCCCATGGAATCTCTTTTGCATCCATGCAAGCAAACACTTCTATTTCTTTTCCATTAACTACGAGTTTGCCATCAACAGCCTCAGCTGTTCCATTGAAACGACCGTGTACAGTATCAAATTTAACCATATAAGCCATATAATCCGGATCGAGGAAAGGATCGTTGATTCCTACTACTTCAATTTCAGGATTCTGTGTAGCCAGTCTAAACACAAGACGACCAATTCGACCGAAACCATTAATACCTACTTTAATAGCCATAAAAAAACCTCCATTTTTATTAAATTTACAGTGCGTTTTTGCACCACCAACTATTAGTATACCTTAATTTGTCATAAAAAACAATATATAATCAGACAAGTTTTTCAAGTATTTTCTCCGGTTCCTGCACTTCCCTTTCCCTGCCTGGAAGTGCACAGTAAAGTATAAGAAGGCAGAGCATGGTCAGTGAAAAAACATATTTGTAGACATATGGCAGATCGAGAGGTGTAAAGAACCCTTCTATCAATGCGGATATTACCAATATGGGTATGCAGCCAATTACAAGCTTCACCGCATCCATACCTTTTGTAATCAGGGCATCCTTCCTGGATATCTTGCCTGGATTTATTAAAGAATAGCCAATAATAAGTCCTGCAGCACCACTGACAAAGATAGCAAAAAGTTCAGACACACCGTGAGGCAGTATCAAAGACCAAAAGAATACCGACTGTCCCCGATGAAAGTAAACACCCGCCAACGCTCCCAGCATAAGACCGTTGTAGGCAAGTATGTAGATGGTGCCTATTCCCAAAGTTATACCCAGAGCAAAAGCCATAAAGCTAACCCTGATATTGTTTGTGCCAATCATGGATGCGTAATAGGTGCCAACAGATGCTGTAAACTCGTCATATTGCCCTTCCTGTCTTGAACCTGCCAGAAGCTGCCTGGGCAAAAAAAGCAGTGCATTGTCAATGCTGATTGCAGTTACAATATATGAAAAAGCGAATGCAACAGTAAAAATCAGCGTAGCTATAATAAATTCTTTAAAATACTTTCTAAGAAGCTTTGGGAAACCAGTGGTAAATATCCTTAAGTTAGCTGACACTTTTGATTCAGGCGATGAATAAATGAAGGAATGGGCCTGCCCTACCAGCCTGTTAAGATAATTGGTTGTGGCACATTCTCCAAAATATGTCCTTGAGTATGCCAAATTATTGGCAGCCTTGTTGTAAAGCGAGACAAACCTGTCAATTCTGTGTTTGTCAATGTTTTGCTTTTCCGATATCTTTCTGAAAAGCTTCAACTCTGATTCAAGCTCTTTCCATGCATTTCCGTTGGCTCTAACGAACTCCTGCTCATTCATACAATTCGCCTCTTTATGATATTGATATAATATTTTTGGTGTGCTAATATAATATCATTAATTATGGAAGGTATCAACAATAACAAGGAAGGTAATATGACTTTGAAGAAAAATGTCTACATAGAAACCCATGAGAATGTAACCATAGAATATGAGACAGCGAACCTGGGTTCCAGGTTTCTTGCCCGCCTGCTTGATGAAGTTATTGTTTATTCCACGTTGATAATCACGCTAATTATCCTGTTGTTCACATTATTTGACGACAGCAGTCTGAATCTGTTTAATCTAGTAGACAACTGGAATATTTTTTACGTTATTGCCATAGTGTACATTGTTAATTTCATACTTAAATATTTCTATTTTGTGTTTTTCGAAATGATAATGAGGGGCCAGTCTCCAGGGAAAAAGGCAGCGGGTTTGAGAGTTGTATCCACAACAGGCGAGCCAATTACTTTCTCCGCTTCCTTGGTACGCAATCTGCTCAGGATTGTGGATGATTTACCTGCAAACTACTTGGTTGGTGCCATATTCATATTTTTCAATAAAAAATCCCAAAGACTTGGCGACATTGCCGCCAACACCATGGTTATAAAAACCAAGGAAAACACAAGGTTTACAAAACAACTTGAGCAAATGCTTCAGGATGAAATAAACAAGGAAGTAGACATGCAGGAAGTTTTGGACAAGTATCTGGAATCATCTGAAAACAATAAATCCCCTGATGAACCAATACCGGAAGAAACAAACGCCACAATCTCAAAGCATGAGTATGAGATTCTTGCCCAGTATCTTGCTCAGAGGGAATTCATACACGATTCAAACATATGGGATGTGAAACTGTTTAACTACGTTTTTAGAAGAGTCAACGCCCAGATACCGCAAAGAATGTACTACGCATATGTAATCCAATTCCTGATAGGCGTTGAAAGGTATAACAGGCAGTTCTATACGTAATTCACAGAACCCCGGACCTCTTTATATCCAGATATCTGCAAACCGCTTCCAAGGACAGCTTGTCGGCCTCCACATCGGAACTCATTATTCCTTTTTTCTTTAATACTGCTCTTATCTTGTCTCTTTCACCAACCAGCT
This sequence comes from Clostridiaceae bacterium, assembly GCA_012522035.1. Classification (GTDB taxonomy): domain Bacteria; phylum Bacillota; class Clostridia; order UBA1212; family DUPL01; genus DUPL01. The sequence goes on along the minus strand of JAAYLF010000193.1, from coordinate 5,470 downwards.
TGACTCCAGCTGACTTCAGATAAACATCATCCGCCTTCTTGATCTCCATGTTTGCAATTTCATCCACTCTTGGATCTTTGATGGTTATTGCATGTACCAAATGATTTGACAGATGAGTGTTTATGACATTTGCAAATCTAAGTGCTTCGTCCACATTGAAAAGCTCTGTAAAAATAAATACAAGGGATCTCCTTCTCTGCCTTAGCTTGAAGGTTTTGATGGCATTGTCGTAATCCGCACTGGTCTCCGTATACTCCACGTTATACAGGTTCGATGCAATGGTATCAAAGTTGTTTTTTCCAGGAGCCACATACCTTCTTACCTTGCTGTCAAACACCATTAGCCCCACGTTGTCACCGCCATGCGTACAGTAATCAGCCAGCAGAAAAGCACTGTTTATAGCATAATCCAGCTTCTTTATGTTTTTATACTCTGAATTCATGACCCTGCTGGAATCTATCATGATAAAAATATACTGATTCTTTTCAGGAACATAAGTATTTACAATAAGCTCGTGTCTTCTTGCGGTAGCCGCCCAGTTGATAATATTGTACGTATCCGACTGTACATATTCCCTCAAGCTGTCAAACTCGCCACCTTGCACATTTCTTCTGGTCTTCTTTATGCCATGGAGAAACATGTTAATGTTAAGAGCGCTGATCCGGTAATCGGTAAGCGCTTTCATGTTGGGGTAAACCTTGTATTTCTCATCACTTTTTATTCTCCTCTGCCTTTGAATAAATCCATACATCCCCAAATATCTTATATATATATACTCAAAACACACCTCTCCCCTTTTCATGGGAGTCACCTGATACTTAAAGACTTCCTGACCATGGGCAGGTATCCATTTTGCCTCCATGGGCAAGGTATGTTTGAAATGCTCGGGAACGGAGTCCGTAACAGACACAAGAAGAGGTATTGGGCTGTTGTTCCTTACAATTATCTCCACATCATTTTCAGCACCAAGGCTTAATTTTGTATTCAGCTCCCGGTGAACCTCAAACACTTCAGGTTTTGGAGTTTGCACAATGTCCACCATAACCAGGCTTGGCAAAACCAGATTAATCAGTATGAAAGCCACAACAGCAAAAGCCCAGCCTGCAAACCCGGCAACAAGTACAAGAGCTCCTCCTGCAAGTGATAAATAAATGAGTCTTTTGGTAAATGTCATTTTGTTACCCCTCTATCTAGGCACCTCTATTTTTCTAATAAACGCATTCAAAACCGTATCAGGATCAAGACCGTCAACTTCCGCCTCCGGTTTCAATATTACCCTGTGTCTCAAAACCGGCAGCGCTATATCCAAAACATCCTCAGGAGTTACAAAATCTCTTCCATTCATGGCAGCTGTGGTCTTTGCACACAAAAGCATGCTGATGGAACTTCTAGGTGAACCTCCAAGTATTATAGCTGGTGACTTTCTTGTAGCATTTGTTATCGAAGTTATGTAATTTATAACTCCATCCTCACAAATTACCCTGCTGATTTCCTCCCTGCACATAATCAGCTCATCATATGTCAGACAGGTTTCAAGGCTTTCAACTTCCTTATGGGAACTCACAAAACCCTCCTTGTATTTCTTGAGAAGGTTGTTCTCATGTTCCTGGGAAAAATACGTAATGTTAAGTTTCATTAGGAATCTGTCTAGCTGTGCTTCTGGCAGCGGATACGTTCCTTCATATTCGATTGGATTCTGTGTTGCCATGACAAAGAACGGATCTCCCAGTTCCATTGTCTCTCCGTCTATTGTCACATGGCCTTCCTCCATGGCCTCCAGCAAGGCAGACTGGGTTTTAGGAGGTGTCCTGTTTATCTCATCAGCCAAAAGTATATTGGTAAAGATAGGTCCTTTTTTCAGATAGAATTCGGTTTTTTTCAAGTCAAATACTTTTGTGCCGATAATATCGGTTGGCATTAGGTCAGGAGTAAACTGCACTCTTTTGTACTCGCAATCCACCGTTTTGGCAAGAGCTTTGGCTGACAGGGTTTTGCCAAGTCCAGGCACGCCTTCCATAAGCACATGCCCGCCCGTCAAAAATGCAACTACAAGATGCCTTACGAACTCGTCCTGTCCAATAAGAACCTTTGATATCTCTTTAATAATCTGTTCAGATTTTTCCTTAACAAACATATTAGAGCTCCCTTCTAATCATCTCTATTTTTTCAATATATTTCTTAACGTCGCCTTTTTTCAACATGTTTTTGTTCTCGTACAATAAAAACAGCTTGTCAAATTCCAATTCACAAAGCCTCTCGTCTGAAAGCATTTCATCCTTGATGGCGTCATTGTACTGTCTGTACCCAAGATAATGGGCCACATCCCCAAGCAAAGCCTCCATGTGAACATCAAAAACAATCTGAGGCGAATTTACCCTCTTGTATAAATTTCCAAGAGCATGTATATTCTCCGTCTCATTCCTTTTTCTGGTTGAGTACACGGGTTCAACCTTTCCAAAGCGTACTCCCTTGTAGACTATCCACAGTACTGCAGTGATGACAATCTGCACCATCAGAAGAGTTACACCCATGCCGTATACATCGCTGCCTCCTGAGGCCGACACTCCAACATGGTAATACTCATTGATGGCAACAGTCTTGTACCTGCCTTTTTTGGCGATCTCCCCTATTAGCACAAGACCGTCCGTAGCATACGAATGATCATGCTTCATGTAGCTGTTTAATATTCTGTCTCCATGGGGAAACAAGTAGATCCTTCCGCCTTTTCCATCCTCAAACACATATTCTTTGTAGTACATTTCTTCCGTAGAGTTTATGGACTCTTCCATGTCCTTCACAATTTCCTCGTACTTATCAAATTCATTTTCCTCGATAAAGAAAAGAAAGCTGCTGCCTTTTTTAACGTGTTCCCTGATGGCTTCAATCTCAAAATCATCAATCAAATAATAAAGCGAGGGTAAAAGAGAAACACTGAGACTTTCATCAGGGGTGAATCTTGCATATTTCCTGAAAATTATCGTATCATACAAATTCGTTCGCCTGCCGTATTCCTTGACTGACAGATAAAAAGCCTTCGCACCACGATCTTTTACCGAATAGGCGGAGTTTGGAAGGTTTTCAAACTGCCGGTCGGTATCAGAGATGAGAGAAATTGCCACAAAAAACAAAACAGCAAAAACTACACCAAGTACAACAAATCTCAATCGATTATTCATCGTTCTCACCTTCCTCCAAAACCCCCGAAAGGTCGTAGTACAATCGCTCCCACTCCAAAAGCTCTTCCATGCCTATATCCCTTTTTCCATACCATATGTAGTAAAAGGCTTCGAAGAAAGGCTCGCTCGCCTTTGCGATTTCGGAGTCATTTGCGGAAAGTTCCCTGAAATACTGCCTGTTTGTCTTAAACTTTTGAATCCGTATAAGTTCCCGCTCGTTGAAATTGATAAGCAAAGCCAGGAAGAAATATCTGAAAGACAATCTGAACTCTTTTATTCTCTTGAATTCCAATGCTAGTCTCAACGGCTCACTGGGAGTTTTCGTAAACTCCTCCAGTTCATCAGAAATATCTTCCTTATTGAACCTGAATCTTTTGCCCTTGATGAGTTTCAAACAAAATTTGACAAGAAAAAACACCAAAGCCCCGACAATAAGAATTGCCAAAACATTAATAATCACCCTTGCAACAGGACCCAGTTTGAGGAATTTGTTGCCAAGTGAACCCAGATTAACTCTGCTCAGAATCTCAAAAATCAAATCTGAAATAAAGTTCATTATCTTTTGCAGTATTTTACCAATAGTCCTAAGGATTTTTTGTAAAAACTTAAACTCTCCAACTTTTTCAGGCTGGAATTCCGGCTGGGACAATACCTCCTCAATAACACGCTTGGCAAGTTCACGATCGTTCATCCTGCCACCTCTCTATCCCTGCCAAACGTAATCCTATCACTTTCACCTGCAACCAATTCACCCAGTTTGTTCATAAAATCTATCATTCCCGTTTCGTGCTTCAGGTAAATATACAACTGTGTGGTATGGATGTAAAGTATTGGATGCAAAACACTCGATATAGACATAATCAGTGCAGCCAGAATCCGGTTCACCAAAGGATCGCTGAATACAAGGAAATTATTCAGTGAACGTATGACAAAAGGCAGGGCCGCACAGAAAACGACACCAAAGCATAAAGGCCAGAATATCTTACTTATCCTTCCCTTTGTAATCTTCCACGACAGACCCAATGCCTTGAAGCAGTCGATTCTTTCAATAGCTATTGCATGAGGAATGAAATACAGTCTAATCATAAAATAAACGACAGCGACAATTAATGCAAGAGCAATCTGCGCTCCAATTATTACGTTTATTACTCCAAAATCCATAAAGCTGGACAAAAAGGTTAACGCCACTACAAAAGACACAATATTGTATATAAAACCTGTGACAAACGAAACAATAATCAGATAGAGAACAAACCAAATGAGGCGTTTGAAACCGTAGGATATTGCCTGTTTTGCAGTGTAGTCAACTCCGTTTACAAGCTTTTCATATGTATGCTTGATAGTACCCAGAGAAACTGCATGCACAATGGTGGTATTGTAAAGACCGTAAAGGGTTATGCCCAGATATAAAAGCAAGAGTTGCTGCATACCCATCTCGAAATTATCTGTCATCATCATTTCTGTAAAATTGTCTACAAAGTTTCCTATGTCAAGTAGGAAAAAAGACAAAAAAGTGACAGGTATATGGAAAAACAAAGTCATGCCGAAAAAAGTCTTAAAATTCTGTCTGTAATACTCAACAGCATAATCCAAATAATCGCCGCTTTTCAACCTGGTTCTATACATAATAAAATCTCCTTATTCTAATCTTCCATCCCTGACAGCGCTCCCTGCAACTGCATTCCTGGAAAACCCAGCTGCGATACGGCTTCGTACAATACAATTGCTACGGAATTTGAAAGATTGAGCGACCTGTAATCTTTCAACATGGGTATCCTTATACACCATTCATAATTAGCCTTCAAAAGTGATTCGGGAAGTCCTTTGGTTTCCTTCCCAAACACAAGATAATCTCCGTCCTTGTACTCAACTTCCTTGTATGTTCTTTTTGCCTTTGTAGTGCAATAATAAAAAGTTCCACCGTTTGACTTCTCCACTACTTCCTCAAAGGAATCATACAACCTTATATCCATCTCATCCCAGTAATCGAGACCAGCTCTTTTCAAATGTTTGTCGGATATGGAAAATCCCAAAGGTCCCACCAAATGCAAAGTTGCCCCTGTACACGCACAGGTTCTCACAATATTTCCAGTATTCTGAGGTATTTCAGGTTCAACCAACACAATATTGAATGCCATGCAAATCCTTCTTTTCAATTATAATACTTCTAAATTATACTACACGGCAGTATCATTCACAAGCACAAAAACAGAATTGGCAGATGCTTTTCGCATCTGCCAATTCCGCTTGGACAATATATCAATATTCTTCGAACTTACACTGTCATATTGTAC
>JAAYLF010000192.1 GCA_012522035.1 Clostridiaceae bacterium | reverse complement strand
ACAAACACAAGGATAATTTATTGGTGTGGTGCCTGCAATGGCCTTTTGCAATTATGGGGAGTTTTGCGTTGCAAAAGTGGGGAATTTTGCTTTGCAATTTCGGGGAATTATATTATGCAATAAACAATTTCAGCAATCTTGCTTAATGTAACCCTGTCCATTATTTCACCTCGTGCATGCACTGTGATAATTATATATTGGTAGCTTTTTAAATAATATGTGAAAAACTTACAAATATTGATGATGTGATTTGTATAGCTTGAATAAAAATTGATATGTGGTGTTTACTCGTAAGCTTGTAGATGGAGGATGATTCTAAATAATGAATACCGCACCCTGACGGGTGCGGTTTTTCGTGTTCAAACCCATGGATATTTGAGGTGGATGATGCGTGACTTTGAGACATCATACTAAAGTATGACTATAAAACAGGGTAATATCACACTATTTGGCGATGGAATAATGTTTGTAGTTATTTACAATGTTTATAGAAGATAAACGACGATTTGGACTTGAGCTGTAGTAAATGACGAAGAGTACAGGTATTGGTATATAGAGATAAGAGATAAGTATTGAAGAGAATAAGGAAGGTTGTATGCTGATGAAGGAGAGAAAAAAGCCTGAGAATAATAAAAAAATTGAAAAGAAAAAGCTGGTTATTGTTATTCTGTCTATATTAATAGGCGTAAACATTTGTGCCTTGGCTACTATTATTGTTTATAATCGTTTTCATCGCTCAAATTCAACTTCTGTTATCGTACCTGACAACATTATTTCAGGTGATGATAATCCGGACAGTACTGCCACACCGGATACCGTAAATACAACGACACCCTTTATATCACAAGATCCCATAACGGTAACAGAACAACCAAGATATGCAGACTTGCTTGTTTTATATAAACATCAAAATGCTGACAACACACCTTTCTCTGTTAGCAACATGTTTCCAGGAGATTCTGTAACCAAATATTATTGCTTGCGTTTCACGTTCAGACATACCGTCACGCTTTGCTTCCGTGCGGATATTCAAAGAGGAAATAATGAACTTGCTGACGCAGTTGGTATAAGGATAGTGTTTCCAGGCACCGGTCATGTTCTGTATGACGGTCTGATGAAGGATATGCCTGAGTCATTGACTCATGCATTTACATCATCAAGTGTCACTACTGAAGATGTGTTTTATGAGGTCAGTGTTTACCTTGATACATCAGTGGGTAATGAATGCATGGATCAGGAAGTGGTAGCCAATTTCAAATGGTGGATAGAGGAAGTTGAGAACCTTGAACCATCACCACAGACTGGCGATGATTCAAAAGCAGGGGTTTGGGCCATAGTTCTTTTTACAGCTTTCTACTTATTTATCATATACACTCTAAAAAGCAGAGAGGAGAAAAAGAATGAACAACAGAACGGTTAAACAAAGACTTGCCGGCAGTGTTGCTATTATTATCGTTCTTGGAATTTGCTTGTGTGTAACCACAAGCGCTTTGGCTATTGCTGCTGTGGAAGTTGGGTCAAATCTGTTTAGTACAGGTAAAGTGGAGATTGACCTTAATGGAAGTAAACCGATAATTGCAGATTATGACCTGATTTTCAAGCCGGGTATGACCGTTGTGAAGGATTTCTACATAGAGAATAAAAGCACTGACAATGTGTATTACAGGATATATTTTGCCGACTTGTCAGGTGGTCTGGATAATGTGCTTGAAGTGTCAATTATAAACAATGGCAAGGTATTGTATACCGGAACTCCTGCTGAACTAACAAGGGATAATGTAGCTGCAGCAGACGACCTGTTAAAAATTGATGAGCGTAGAGACTTGAAGATGGTTTTTCATTTTCCTGAAGATGCCGGTAATGAATATATGGGTATGAAATTGCAATTTACAATCTGTGCGGAGGCGACACAGTCGAAGAATAATCCAGATAAACTATTTGATTAAGGGTGGGGTTGATGAAAAAGATATTAAGCATTATGCAGAAAGTTTTGGTGTCTATTCTTGTTGTAGCTGCTGTTTCAATGATGATCTTCACAATAATTTCAGTTTCAACATTTGATCGCAGCAATAGGGAATTATTCGGATACAAGGCGTTCATTGTATTGTCTGATTCCATGAGTAAGACCGACTTTAGTGCTGGAGACCTGATTTTTGTTAGGTCGGTTGATCCTTCCTTGTTAAAAGAGGGAGATATAATTTCATTTATTTCCACTAACTCAAACAATTATGGACAGACAATAACACATAAGATTCGCAAAAAAACCATTGATAGCAACGGGGACCCCGGTTTTATTACATACGGAACAACCACCGGGGTTGATGACGAGCAGATAGTCACATACCCGTACATTCTTGGCAAGTATCAGTTTCATCTGGCCGGAGTTGGAAGGTTCTTCATGTTTCTTAAAACAACACCTGGTTATGTCCTGTTCATATTCATCCCATTCATGCTTCTAATATTAAACTTTGGAATCAGAAGTGTCAGATTGTTCCGAGAGTATAAAAAAGAGCAGAGGGAAGAGCTTCAGGCTGAAAGGGAGAAAATCGAGGCAGAGCGTGAGGAGGCACGAAGGATGATGGAAGAACTTATGAAACTAAAAGCTGAATTGTCCGGTTTGCAGAAAGACCCAACGGTATACGATGGACAAGCTGAGGTGTCCAATGATGGTGAAGAGGCAGAATCGATAGACATGGAGACAATCAAGGATGAAATGGAACATACAGGTAGTTCTTTAAAGGCAGTTTGAAAAAGGCAAATTGTCTTGGAGAAAATTACCTGTATACATAGACAATATTAATAGGAGGTTTGTAATTATGAATTCAGCAAACACAAGAAAATCATTTATCATGAGCTGTTTATCATTACTAATTTGTGTAGCACTACTTATCGGTACAACTTTTGCATGGTTTACTGATACAGCAACTTCAGGTGTAAACAGAATTCAGTCGGGTATATTGGATATTGCCTTGCTTGACGAAAATGGTAATAATATTGAGGGACAAACGCTTAATTTCATAAAGGCTGATGGTAGTTCCTCTATTCTTTGGGAACCTGGCTGTACATATTCGCTTCCAAAGATATATGTTAAGAACAATGGCAATCTGGCACTCAAGTTCAAGCTTGTCATCACTGGTATCATGGGTGATGCAAAGTTGAATGAAGCCATTGAATGGACCATCAACGGGTTGGCTCTTAATACTGAGTACCGTTTGGGACCTGATGAAATGTCACCAGCATTGGAGATAACAGGTCACATGAAGGAAGATGCAGGAAACGAATATCAGAATCTTACCATAGACGGTATTTCAATTTCTGTTTATGCAACACAGGACACTGCTGAATCCGACAGCTTCGGAAATGATTATGATAAAGACTCTAAGTACACAATGCCTGACTTCTATGTCAATAACACATCTCAGTTAGTGGCTGCCATTAATGATGCCGAGCCCGGTGATATTATAAAGCTGCAAGCTGAAGGTACGTATGTTATACCAAGTGGAACCAAGGATCTTGTAATTACAGGTAGTGCTGATACTGTAATAGATCTTACAGGTACAAATTCACACATGGAAAATGTTACATTTGAAGGTGTGACGTTTGAATGTGGCAACACAAGTTATCATGGATATCAGCATAGCAATAACCTTACCTTTAGGAACTGCACAATCAAAGGTACATACTGGTCATATGCATATAACACCAAGTTCATAGGCTGTACATTCATAAATACCGATTCAGAAAATTATAACATCTGGACCTATGGTTCAAGGTATATAACATTTGACAACTGCACGTTCATTAGCGCTGGCAGAAGTGTTCTTATATACGTTGAAGGCGGACCTGGACAGGATGCGGTATTCAGGAATTGTACTTTTGAAGCAACATATACAGTTGCAGACAAAGCTGCAATTGAGATCGACAGCAGCTATATTTCAGGTACATACACTGTCATTGTTGACAACGGCACAACAGCCACCGGATTTGGTAATATCGGACAGGTTTCAGGTCTGATTAATAACAAGAAGGGAACAAGAACAACTATCATCTACAATGGTGTGACAGTATTAAGTGCAAGTTAGAATTAAAATATTATTTCATTCAGCTGTCCAACTCGGTATACGTGGGTTGGACAGTAATTAAAGGATATAAGTGAAAACTTATGTCTTTTGATTACTGGCATTTTGAAAGGAGGAATGATCACCGAACTCAAAATGGTCGCAGTTTTTGCAGGAAAGAGGAAATCTTGTGTTTTCCTTAATCCTAATAAGCACCATCGTCCCTGCTACCCCTACCCTTCGGGGGCGATGGTGCTAAATTCATTCAAGGTTATGAGATAAACACTTTAAAAATAAATGCATCAATGAAAGGAGTAGTAGTATTATGAAAAGAAAGACAACAAAAAAAGAACTGTTATTGAGCTTTGTCGCCATGTTTCTCTGTATAGCGATGCTCATCGGAACCACTTTTTCATGGTTTACAGATACGGCATCCAGTGGTGTCAACAGAATTGTTGCAGGAAATCTGGATATTCTGTTTGAGTATTCTACAGATGGAGTGACATGGAAAGAGGTCAAACCTGATTCGACGGATATTTTCGGAACGGACAACCTATGGGAGCCTGGATATGCCCGAATCGCATATCTGCGTATCTCAAATGCAGGCTCTTTGGCTCTAAAGTATTCATTGATAGTGGATCAATACCAGGAAACACCGGGTATCAACCAGAATGGGGATGAATTCCTGCTCTCAGATTATCTCCAAATTGGAACAATTGATAACCGTACATCTCCTTTTGAATCCACTGAGAAGGCAATCGCAATTGCAGCCGCACAATCAATGAAGCCAATGGCTAATTACCAAAAGACGGGCAGCCTGTTGCCTGGACAGACCAACTCCATGGCAATGATTATATACATGCCTGAAACAGTTGGTAATGAAGCCAACCATGATGGCATACATATTCCAGAAATCAGTTTCAGACTGCATCTGTATGCTACTCAGTATACATGGGAATCAGATAGTTTTGGTAATGACTATGATTTGGGTGCGCAGTTGCCGGCCCTGCCCAAGATTGTTGTTCAGAACATTCAGACCAAAACCAAAACTGCTGAGCCTGTTACAATTGAGTTCCCTGAGAATGCTCCCGAAACAGGCAACACCATAGTTACATTCCCTGCAGGTTCATTTGCCCAAGATGATGCAGTACTCAATCTGTTTGCAGAAACAAGGAACCAGACAGCCGCCAATCCGAACTTTGAGATTGACTCAACAGGTACCGGAACCATTGCGGGAATCCAGTTGACTGCAACGGTTGGTGAAACTGCGATCACTGACTTTAATGGTCAGTATGTAACAGTCACCACATATATCGAGAAGAATTTGAACGTGGCTGATATCAAGCTGTACTATGTTGACAACAGCGGTACCCGTATTGAATCATCCATGTCAGGCGGAGATTTTGAAATTGTTAGCTATGATCCTGCAACTGGCAAGTTCGTCTTCAGAACAAAGCACTTCAGTAGATATGAAGTTGATGTGCCTTTTGTTGAGAAGGTGTCGGATGATTTCTTTAACATAATCAATCTGCGTGGATTGTTTGTAATGGCAAATGACATAAACGGTCAGAACACCTATCGTCTGATGGACAAGGAAGGCAAGGATATATTCAACTTCATAGCTCATGATTATTCAGACGAATTGCAGAGATTGGCTGAAAAAGGCATCAGGTTGGAGGTGAAAGGCAATGTCATACTTGATACCAACCATTTCCGCATTAACTTGTTCAATGTGCCTCTGACTGTTGCAAAGAACGGTATACTGACAATTAAAGGTGGTGCAAACATCAACGTAGCAACCCATGACAGTCTAAAGGGTT
>JAAYLF010000191.1 GCA_012522035.1 Clostridiaceae bacterium | reverse complement strand
GTGTTCCGGACCTTCCACATCAGTTATGGTATATACTACGCTGTGCGTCTTGGCATACTTTTCCTGAAGCTCGGTTTTGTAATTTATCTTCTGGCTGCTTGCACTGCCGTACTCGAATATTCTTTCCAGATTGCGGGCTATGAAATTCTTTGCAGCTTTAAAGCCTCCATCAAGAAAAATGGCAGCCACAATGCTTTCAAAACAGTCGGCCATAATGGACATTCTCACATCCCTTTGAGACTCTCCCACTCCCAAGAGAATGTATTCGTTTAGACATAAATCACTGGCAACCTTGTATAGTGTGTCCTCGCAAACCAGGGCCGCCCTCAGTTTTGTAAGCTCGCCTTCATGCATCCCTGGATTCTTTTTGTAAATATGTTCGCTGATTATGAGTTCCAGAACCGCATCTCCCAAAAACTCAAGTCTTTGGTTGTGGTGGACTTTCGGGGTCTGTTCATTTGCATAGGAGCTGTGGGTCAAAGCAGTTGTCAGCAATGATTTATCTGTAAACGAATACCCTAATATTTTCTCTATATCATTTAACTTGTTCTTATTCATACGCATCTTCCTTTGGTCTAAAAATATCACAAGGTGTAATTACGAGAATTACACCTTATGATATATCACAGTATTTATTATTACTGTACTGTCTTGATGTACTCTACCGCATCTCCTACGGTTGTGATTTTTTCTGCAACATCATCGGGTATCTCAATTCCGAATTCATCTTCCATGGCCATTATGAGTTCCACTATATCCAGAGAATCCGCTCCCAAGTCATCGATGAATGACGCCTCTGGTGTTACCTCGCTTTCGTCAACACCAAGCTGTTCAACAACAATCTTCTTGATTTTATCAAACATTTTCATTTCCCCTTTCAATTTTGTTTATTATTATTGTCTATTTTAATTTAGTTATATACACCATAAAATTACATGTGTCTTATTTCCTTTTTAATGTCGCTGATAAAGTCACTTTCAGCAAGTGTTACCGCTTTCAATATTACGTGCTTTATCGTGCGGGCATTGGAGCTTCCATGGCTCTTAATGACCAAGCCATCAACCCCAAGTATTGGAGCTCCACCATTGACATCGGGATCCATGGATTTTTTGAAATCTTCAAAACCCTTCTTAAGAAATGCAGCTCCAATTTTTGATTTCCAGTCACGCAACAACACACCTTTCACTTCCCTAAAAAAGTATGTTGCAGTACCTTCAATAAGTTTAAGCATGACGTTTCCAGTAAAACCGTCTGTTACAACCACATCGGCAATTCCCTCAAACACATCCTTGCCTTCAATGAAACCTACATAGTTCAAAGTGGACTGTCTAAGAAGGGTGTTGGCCTCTTTAACCGCCTCAGTTCCCTTCTCCTCCTCGGTTCCCACGTTTACCAGCCCTACTCTAGGATTCTCTACACCAAACATACTCTTCATGTAGGCTGCACCAAGGTATGCAAACTGCAGATAGTTCTGAGGTCTTATGACAGTGTTCAACCCAGAATCGAGTAGTATGATTCTACCCCTCTTGGTAGGGATTATGGAACCAAGAGCCGGCCTTGATATCCCCCTAATTCGTCTTAATATGAAAACGCTTCCTGCAAGCAATGCTCCGCTGCTGCCTGCAGATACAAAGACGTCTCCTTCCCTGTTCTTGAGCATGTTGAAACCAACAACCATTGATGAATCCGGTTTCTTTTTGATGGCCTTGGTAGGCACTTCGTTGTTGGTTATGACTTCGGAGGCATGCTTGATGGTTAGTCTTTCCTTGTCATAATCCTTGTCAATTAGCTGAGCCTCAATTTTTCTCCTTTCGCCTATCAGCGTTATGCTGAAATCCTTATTCGCTTCCAATGCCTGAAGGCATCCTTCTACAATAGCTTGCGGAGCATTGTCTCCGCCCATTGCATCTACAAGTACTCTCATTAACTCCCTCACCCAACTATTCTTTATTAAATATGAATTTTCCGCTAAAAACTTCTACTTGGTCGTTATATATCTTAACCCATACAATGAAGCTGTTTTCTCTTTTAACTCGCACTTCCCCACGGGCTACCAGCTTTGTATCAGAAGCTACCAACACCTTGTATTTTATATTGGCAACTCCTATCAACGCAGCAGGTTCATCTATGATTGCCATGGCAAGGGATTCAGCCATGCTGTACAGGCAGCAACCTCTGACCATATACCTGTCTTCAAAACACATCTTCTTTGTTGTCACCATAACCGATACACCAGAACTGCCTGGCTTCAAGTCAATTATTTCCCCATATTTTTCTGATTTTTCAGGCAGTGCTGCATCCGTGGCAAGTTCCATCATCCTTTCCCTTAATTCAGGAATATTGAGATGCATTCTGTCCAGTCGTATGGTTGGTACACTTACATTCAAATATGCAGCAAGCTCGGAATCTGTAAGAAACGGATCCTGCTTGAGTTTTTCCATCAATAGCTGATGCCTTATTTGTCTTTTATTAGACTTGACTGCCAACTGTGCACCTCCATGGTGATATGTTATATAT
>JAAYLF010000190.1 GCA_012522035.1 Clostridiaceae bacterium | reverse complement strand
TCTTAAGGGCATGCATTTCCTCTCTTTGTTCCTGGGTTATGCTTTGTGCAAGTTCCACTATTGCGTTGTTCACACCCTCAAATTTCATGGGAACTCTTTTGCTAACGCCGGCTATGAAAAATCCGGGCATTTCAACTATTAGATAATCCATACTATTTCCTCCTTGTACAACTATATTAAAAATCAGTTATGGCAAGGTTTTGCAAATGTTTAGTTTTGCAGCTTCTGATGGAAGCAATCCACTCCAGGCTTTGAAAGCCCGGCTAAACCCATCCACTGACTCATAACCGTATTTATGTGCCACATCTGTAACTTTTTCGTTGTTTAACAGATCCTTGTTTGCTTCTGAGAGTTTTCTGTATTTTATATACTCACTCAGAGTCAAACCGGTAAGGTAATAAAAGACATTGCGCAAAGCATAGTCTGAGCAGCTTGCAACTTTGCATATATCGGCTAATGTTATGTCGTTTGTAAGGTTTTTTTCAATATAATCAATAACTTTGTTGAGGTCCATTAATTTTCACTCCTCTCATTAGTGATTATACCAGAGTGCAGGGTGTAATACTAGACATTGTAAAACAAGTTTTGTCGTATTAGATTTGACTTTTGGTTTTGTGTCATGATATAGTTTTCTCTAAAAAAAAAACAAAGGTGATGGCAGAATTGAAGGTAAATCTATGCATGCCGGGCAGAATGGATTATGAAAAGGCTTTGGAGCTGCAGTATACGCTGCAGGAAAGGAGAATGAACAATGAGATGGATGATACTTTATTGCTTCTTGAACATCCCCCGGTTATAACCTTAGGGACAAGGGGCAAATCCGACAATATATATCTTTCAGAAGAAGAGCTGAAGCTTCTAGGTATAAAGGTGGTCAAGGTTAACAGGGGAGGGGATGTTACATATCACGGTCCTGGACAGATTGTAGGGTATCCTATTTTTGGTTTGAATGGTTTTGGCAAGGACATAAGATGGTGTGTATACAGGCTTGAAAAGTTCATTATTGAGCTGCTAAAAGAAGAGTTTGAAATAGATGCGTATAGGGATGAGGGCAGGTTTACTGGAGTGTGGGTAGGAGACAAAAAAATCATGGCAATTGGCATAGCTGTCAGGAGATGGGTAACAATGCATGGATTTGCTTTTAATGTGAATACGGATTTGTCTCATTTTGCATGGATAAACCCTTGCGGGCTAAACAAAGGTGTTGTTTCACTAAAATGTCTTACAGGTGTCAGTCAGGATATGAATAGAATGTTTGAATACGTAAGGGATTATTTTTCAAAAGAGTTTGTTTGTGATTTTGTTGAGAAGAAAGTTGAGGAGCTAATATGAAAGAGTTTGTAAGAAAGCCGTCATGGCTGAAAGTAAAGTCTAATACGGGAGAGGAAAACCCAAGAGTCATGAACATGCTGAGGGATCTTAATCTTCATACCGTATTTGAATAAGCAGGCTGTGCCAATTCTGGTGAGTGTTTTGGCAGGAAAACAGCCACATTCATGATTCTTGGAAACAAGTGTACAAGAAACTGCAGGTTTTGCAATGTTACAAAGGCATTACCTTGCGAGGTTGATGAGAATGAGCCTGTTAACATAGCAATGGCTGTGAAAAATCTGGGTCTTAAACATGTGGTTGTTACTTCGGTTTCAAGGGATGACCTTGTGGATGGCGGCAGCGGTCATTTTGCCAAAGTCATTCATGCCATAAGGGAAAAGGTGGGTGATAGCATAATTGTTGAAGTGCTGATTCCGGATTTTGGCGGCCAACTGGAGTCATTAAAGACTGTAATTGATGCCCGCCCCGATATTATAAATCACAATGTGGAGACGGTACCCAGGCTGTATCCCATGGTAAGACCCATGGCTGATTACCAGCGTTCGTTGGAGCTTGTTGGAAGAGTAAAAGAGCATTCCGAGGGTATTGTGACCAAGTCAGGTATCATGGTGGGCCTTGGGGAGACTTTTGAAGAAGTTGTAGATGTTTTTAAGAATTTGAGAGAGGTTGACTGTGACATTTTAACCATAGGTCAGTATCTGTCGCCGTCAAAGGAGCATCTTCCGGTTTATGAGTATGTTCATCCTGATTTGTTTGAGGAGTATAAAAAAAGAGCCCTGGAGCTTGGGTTTAGGTATGTAGCCTCAGGACCCTTGGTACGAAGTTCATACATGGCGGAGGATGCGTATAAGGAAATAAAGGATAGCTGATTTATTTCCTGTCTTCCTTTCTTACAAAAACCAGTATCAATGCAATTATGAAGCCTGCAACAGGTATCAACGCATTGATTATGAGTATCATTACCTTGTCAGGATGGTTTTTCTTAAAGGCAATGATGCTGGGTATGAAATTTATAACTGCAGTCAATATGACAACTAATGTGCCAAGCAAACTGCACAGTACTTGATAAATGTTGGTAAGTATCAAATCATCATCTCCTTAATCTTTATTCCGTTTGTACATCAGCAAACGTCCATAAAAATGCAATCAAAAAACCAAGTATTGGAATCAGTGCGTTTACTACAAGTATTGGGATTCGGTTAGGGTGTTTTCTTATGAAAGCTATAAATGATGGAAGAAAATTTATAGCCAGTGCCACAACCGAGATCACCAACACAAAAACAACACCTGGAAAAGACATATCGTACAACTCCTTAGTTTAAAGTTACTTTCAGAGCAATTGTCTCGCAGGGCCTGAGGTTTACCAAAACCCTGCTGCCATCTCTTGATACTTCCTTGTCTATAGGTCTTTCAAGAGTATCCACCGCCGTTACTTCAAAATCTGCATTTATCTGTATGAAAGCCTCGCCGCCATCTCCTGTTATGTCGAAAGCTCTTATGATAAAGCCGCTTTCATCTTCCGACGTTTTCAGTGCAGACACTGCAATGTTCTTGCTTGTGGATATAAAGCTGTTCTTAAGAGGCAGGCTTCCTTTGTGGGAAGTGTTGGTTATGAAGTAAAGCGGGTAGTTGAAGGTGTCTGAATACCTGAAGTATTCGTCCTTGTCGCATATTCCAACCCCTATGTTGCATGAGTGCATTCCATATTCCGGATACCTGTCGGGGGACTGGGATGCACGGAGCAGAGTAAGGCTGAAGGTGTTGTTTTCGCCCCTGTATGCATAGATGCTGTCTGTCATTAGGATGAGGCTTCTGTTTGACTCCTTGTCATGCACAGCACCAAAACCAATGGAGGGCACATCGTGATTATGCGCACTTCTTTTGACTGTACCAAAAGCAATCTCGTACTCATACTCATTCACCTCAAAACCAAAAGGCAGATGGAATTTAAGGGCGGGGATTCCTTCTTCGCTGGTGAAGATTTCATGCCAGTCTGCATCCACCTTGTATTTGAGTACAGTGCTGTTTCTGTCCAGACTTACAGTTGCGCTGATTTTGGATTTTCCAAACTCTATCTCATAGCAGATATACTTTCTTATGTCATTGCCGTTGTTCATCTCCGTGACAAAAACGGGGTAATTCTCGTTTATGTTTTGCTCTTTAAGCACATATCCTTCCACCCAGGCATTGCCTGTTGTCACAGTGGGCAATTTGTGGTTTTGCCAGCAGATGCTGAAAAAGCCACTTTTATCTTTTATCAATTCCTTGTTTGTCTTTTTGTCAATCAAGGAAACAAGCTGCATGCTTCTGTCGAATCTGGCAACGATTTTATCATTCTCAAGCACGAAATCCTGATAGTATTCAACTCTCGGATTCCAGAAGTACATGATGTAGGGAAGATGTTTGCTTTTGCCTTCCTTTACTATCAATGTAATGTAGCCAAAAGCAGGCACTGTTACAAAAGCAGTTATATTAACGCATGTGTGTGCCCAGAATCCGCCACCCCCCTTGTTTATATAGAAGGGAATGTCGTTGCCGTCCGCATCTTTTATCTCAAGTTTTTCTATCTTTCCAGGGTAATCCCATATCGGGAATTCCAAGGCTTCGGACCTGTCGTAAGCGGTGGTGTTGAATATGTGGAATATTCTTGTTTTGCCGCAGCCGGTGTTTACAATCTGGGTTTCAAGGCCTCTTACCAGGGCAGAATTGTGCTCGGTAACTCCCTTGAATCCCATGCCTGCACCATCTGCAAAAGATTCCTTGTCATCCTCTGTTTTTATGGATGATGTGTCAATGCTTTCAGCAAAGGCAATCAGTGATTTTGACCTGCCTGCGTAAGTGTAGCCCAATACTTCCTGTAGGTATGCCAGTGCGTGCTCCCTTGTTTCCCTTATACCGGAGCCGGGCAATATGTCGTGAAAATGATTGAAGAGAGTTTTTATCCATGCTTTTGTGTACCCTTTGGTATAGGGTTTGCCATTGGCAAATGCATTGGCAAGTGCTGTCAGGGTTTCTGCTGTATTCAGACTGTCTTCCGCCATTCTGTTGGCCATTTTGATCCTGGATTCGGAACTGTAGCAGCCTGTGAACACGAAGTTGAGTTCTCCTTCCACAGTGGGGAAGGAGTCTCTTTTTGTTTCCAGATATTCAAAGAAGGTGCGGTAGGAGCCAAACTCAATTTTTGCATAGCACGGCCATGTACTCATATCTATCAAGCGCTCTATGTCTCTTCTTGTAGGACCGCCTCCATGGTCTCCAACACCGTAGACCCTTATCAATCGGTCAATGCCGTGCTTTTTGCAGAAGGAGGGCAGGTAATCTGCATAATCATAAGTAATTATGGTGTTGTACCAGTCAGGTTCCCTGAAGACAAGCACGCTTGCGCCTGATGGACTCTTCCAGTTGTAGATGCAGTGGGATTCGCTGCCTCTGCAGTGGTAGTAGTATTTGATTCCGCCTTTTTCAAGTATTTCAGGAACCTGGGCGTTGTGTCCGAAGGTGTCGGGTTCATAATCAAGAAGAATTGAATCAAACGGAATTCCAAATTTCTCTTTGAAGTATTTCTTTGTGTAAAGGATATGTCTTGCCTGGCTTTCACCGCTGGTCATATTCTTGTCGCCTTCAACCCAGGTGGATGCGGTGACTTCCCATCTTCCCATCTTTACCATTTCCTTTATTTCCTCAAACATCTCAGGGTCATGTTTTTCCACAATCTTGTATGTGGAAGCCTGGGACTGGGAGAAAGTGAACTGGGGATATTCTCTAAGCATTTTCAGCATTGTACGGAAAGTATCCAAAGTAATGGCCACTGTCTCGTTATAGCTCCACATCCAGTTCATGTCTATGTGGGCATGGGCAATGCAAATCATTGTGTATTTTTTAGCTTCTTCTGATAAAACCGAAAGAATGTCTTCACATTCTTTTGCAGCATTTTTCGTAATTGAACCATTTATGTTTAAATCTCCCAAAAGTACGTCAGCGGCTTTTAAGACTATGTCGTTGTATTTAAAATCATTGACTTCAGAAATGCGATATGCATATCTTAGCTGAGTTGTCGCCCTGATTGCGTGATAACCATGGGATTTTTCCTGCAAATACGTAATTTTATCAAATATGTTCATGCCATCTTCCTCCTTATTCTTTGAACTAATATTATTGAATTAATAAAGAAATGTCAAAGCTTTTATTTGCTCTGTTTGTGTGATATAATTTCCAGGAATATGGATGCGAGGTTCGAATATGAATATGTCAAACATTGATGCAACAATTCAATATTACAACCAAAATGCCAAAGATTTTTATACTGATACCGTATCCGGGGATATGAGCATTCTTCTTGAGAGGTTTCTATCATATCTTGATGAAAATGCATACATTCTTGACTTTGGCTGCGGCTCGGGAAGGGACACTAAATACTTTTTGGATAGAGGGTATTTGGTGGATGCTGTTGACGGTTCGTTTGAGATGTGCAGGATTGCATCCAGATTGACCGGTATTGATGTAAGGCAGATGTTTTTCCATGAGCTTGAGGAAAAAGACAAGTATGACGGCATATGGGCATGTGCGTCCATCCTGCATGTTCCGTTTGAAAGCATGGCTGTCATATTGCAGAAACTGCATGATGCCTTGAAGGATGACGGTGTATTGTACTTGTCCTTTAAATATGGGGATTTTGAAGGTATGCGCAACGGAAGATGGTTTACCGATATGAATGAGGATAGATTAAACAGGCTGCTTTGTGATGTCCCTTTGTTTGTTGTTATGGAAATGTGGACAACCCAGGATGTGCGGCCGGACAGGAAAGATGAAATATGGCTGAACTGTATTTTGAAGAAGAGAAAGTGAATGTGGTAACAAACAATGAAAACACCATGAGCTCGCAAAAAGCCTTGAATCTGCTGACAGGGTTGACATCATCGTCTCTTTTGTGATGGAATCCGGGGTCAGGCTTCTTTTGAAGGATTTAAGGAAACTGGCTGAAAAAGGAGCAAAAATACGTATTCTAACAGGAGACTACCTGGGAATTACCGAGCCTGGTGCATTGTACTTGCTTAAGGGAGAGCTTGGGGACAATCTTGATTTGAGGATGTACAATGACAAAAGGCGATCGTTTCATCCGAAAACATACATATTTCACAAAAGAATAGACAGTGAGCTGTACAT
>JAAYLF010000189.1 GCA_012522035.1 Clostridiaceae bacterium | reverse complement strand
ACACCCCTATATCACGCCTTATAAGGTCTTTAATTGTGGCAATGTTATCTACTTCCAGAATAACATTGAAATCATCAAGTGACATGTTCTTACTTTCCAAATGTGCAACAAACAAATTCCTTGTTCCCGACGATGGTCTGCGAAGAATTAAAGGCTGTTTTTTTAATTCGTTTAAGGTTACCATACTTTTTTTGGCTAAGGGGTTATTGTTGGACACTACCAACATTAATGAGTCCGTATCAAGCAGAAGTGAATTAATGCTGTTATCTTGAATTTTTCCTTCAACGACAGCTAAATCTATCTCGTAATTTTTAAGCATACTATAAAGATTATTTATAGAATCAGAAATTATTGTTATGGTTGTGCCAGGATTTTTGGAACTATACCTTCCCAACACTTCTGCTACAGCATTACTTTCAGCAGTGTGAGTAATCCCAACCGTAAGCCGTCTTACTTGGCGTTGTATATCCAGAATACTCTGCTTCATCCTCTCGTATAAGGCGATATTTCTACGGGCATACTGAATAACGATATTTCCTTCATTTGTAGGTTTAATCTCCTTTCCAACACGGTAGAAGATTTTAATACCGAGTTCCTTCTCCAATTGCTTTATATGCTGAGTTACGGCCGGTTGTGTCAAAGAAAGATGTTCTGCCGCTCGTGTATAACTGTTAAACTTAACCACCTCTAATAAGGTATAAAGTCTAATGTCAATCATCTTGTTCATCTCCAATTATAACGAAATATTATTATATGCAAAAATATTATAAATTTACTTTATGAAATTCACGAGTATAATGATAGCATAAGCCAGGAAAGGAAACAATGATAATGAAGCAAAAACTTATATTTGTATGGCATGTTCTTATTTTTAATATTATTAAGCCACTACCTAATTCCTCAGACTATTTTAACCATTACTTTCATTTATCAGCACAAAATTTTTCTGAACATGATTCACACTACAAGAGAATTGTTAAATTCGGAAAGGAACAGTCAGGGTGGGTAGGAGTTCTCTTAGCTAATATTGCACTTATGTTTTTCTGTTTACCAATTTGTTTTTTAGCAGATTTAGTAATTCATAGTATATGTCTGCTTTCAATAAAAATAGCAATCAATGGAATCCTTGTCCTGATTATGTTGGGGAAGTTTGATATGCTTCGCTTTCGTGATGATCAAAGTTTTTTAAAACTCTTTTATCTTTTTTGCTGTTTACTTTCATCATCATATTGGACTTTAACATGCTTGTTTTTAGCCGCATTTGAAAATACTGTGTTTTAAGGGAGCGTTAATCAATGGGTAACTTTTTAAATCATTTAAATGACACAACTATTGTTCTTTTATCTTTATCAGTGATTTTACTTGCTGGATTTTTACTTACTCGTATCACGAAGCTGGCAAAGCTGCCTAATGTAACTGGTTATATTATTTCCGGTATCCTGATAGGGCCGTATGTTTTGAATTTGATTCCACGTGAAATGGTTGACAACATGGGGTTTATCAGCGATATCGCTTTAGCTTTTATTGCGTTTGGTGTCGGACGATTTTTCAAGAAAGAGAATTTTCAAGAAACCGGATTTGGTGTTATTGTGATTACTTTATTTGAATCTTTATTAGCTGGAATAATTGTAACTATCTCTATTCATTACATATTCCATTTAAATTGGGACTTCTGCCTGCTTTTAGGGGCGATTGCAACGGCGACTGCACCTGCAAGCACGATGGTTACCATCAGGCAGTACCATGCACGTGGAAAATTTGTAAATACATTGTTGCAGGTAGTAGCTTTTGATGATGCTGTATGTCTCATCACTTTTAGCATAGCTTCCGCTATTGTCAACGCTGATGTTGGAGCAAATATTTCTACTTCTGAAATTATAATGCCCATAGTATATAATATTGGTGCTTTAGCAATCGGGATTGTAAGCGGAGTAATCCTAAGCAAGTTGATGACCCCAAAACGGAGCGAGGATAATCGTCTGATATTAACTATATCACTTCTTCTTGGAATTGCAGGTTTATGCGCTGCGTTGGATATTTCTCCCCTGCTTTCCTGCATGCTGTTTGGAACTACCTATATCAACATGACTAAAGACAAGGAATTATATAAACAGATTGAAAGGTTTACCCCGCCTATTCTGTCAATATTCTTCGTCGTATCAGGAATGAATTTAGATATCAGCTCTTTTGGTACATTAGGAATAATAGGTGTATCATATTTTATAATACGGATTGCAGGGAAATATCTCGGTGCTTATCTGGGATGTGTTATAGCAAAAACCCCAAAGGAAGTAAGAAATTATTTAGGATTAGCTTTAATTCCTCAGGCGGGTGTAGCTATTGGACTCGCTT
>JAAYLF010000188.1 GCA_012522035.1 Clostridiaceae bacterium | reverse complement strand
CTGTAATGCAATCGAATGTGCTCTTGCAGGTTAATTTACATCATGATATACTGAAAACATCACAAAGTATCAAGCATATTTAAAGGGTCAAAAAACACAGCTAAAACTATATCCTTAAAACCTAGAACAAAATGACACAGTCATTGCTCCTTGTTTTATTGACAAATGCCATGTGTTGATGTAATATATTATTGTCCGCTGGGGGAGCCCAAGAATGGCTGAGATTAAGGTCCGGACCTTTAAACCCCACGAACCTGTGTAGGTAATCCTACCGTAGGGAAGCGGTTTCACATGAACAATATATGTGTAACTAAGCTTCCTTCAAGAATAATTACTTGGAGGTTTTTTTATGAACAAAAACTTGTTTGAGTTTCTCACGGATGGCACCGAGATTCTAAAATTTGACAAGATATTTGAGAATCCGGTAGTCTTTGGTATTGTGGTGCTAGTAGCCATCGCTCTTGTCGTTTTTCTTGTTCTCCAATACAGGAAAGAAAAAGATGCGCCAAAGCCCAAACGTAAAACGGATGTAAAAGTGCTTGTAACAGGAGCTTTGTGCATATCAATTGCGTTTGTATTGTCCTTTATCAAGCTTCTGGACCTGCCTCAAGGCGGAGCTCTTACTCTTGCATCAGGTCTGCCTATTATCCTGTTTGCATATCTGTATGGTCCAAAGCATGGGCTTGCTGCTGCTTTTGCATATTCCCTTTTACAGCTTCTGCAAGGTGCATATACAGTAGGAATCATCCAGTTTTTACTTGATTATCCGCTTGCATTTACAGCCTTCGGTCTTGCTGGCTTCTACAGAAAGAATATAATTCCTGGTATAATTGCCGGGTATATGGTAAGACTTATGTGCCACTTTGTCTCTGGAGTTGTTTTCTTTGGAGAATATGCAAAGGAACTGGGATATGCAGTGGTTCCTTATTCGTTTATGTATAATGCGGTTTTCTTGATTCCTGAAATGATTCTGTGTATAATTATCGTATTAATACCTCAGGTAAAGAGAATGATTGGAAACATAAGGAAAGAACTGGCTGTATAGAGGTATTGAAATACAGTATAAAGGAAGAAGCGCTTGAAACGGAAAAAAGTGATTATAGCGTTGCTGATTGCAGTTTGTCTGCTTGGTTTGCTGGCATTGATAGCAATAAATCTGTATATGGTGAACTACTCAAGGCAATATATCCTGGATGATGATAGTGTCAAGGACCTAGAGGCCGAATACATAGTTGTTTTGGGCGCGAAGGTGTACAAAGACGGAAGACTGAGCTTGATCCTGGATGATAGGGTGAAGGCATCTGTAAAGCTTTTTGAAGAAGGCAGAGTTCCAGCAATTATTATGAGCGGGGATGCACAAAGGGAAGACTACAACGAGGTTGATCCCATGAAGAAAAGAGCCATAGAGCTGGGCGTTCCCGAGGAATGTATTATAACGGATACGATGGGGCTTTCCACCTTTGAGTCCATGAAAAGGCTTAAAGATGAGTTTGGTGTTGACAAGGTGATAATTTGCACCCAGGAGTACCACATGTACAGAGCAATATACAATGCAAGGAAAATGGGTATTGAGGCTTACGGATACCCGGCAGAAAAAATAGATTATGCAAACCAGCTGCAGAGAGATGTACGGGAGGTACTTGCAAGGGTTAAAGACTTTATACTGGTATTGTTTAAAACTTAAGTAAATTGCTTGAAAAGGGATTGGCTTTCCAATCCCTTTTTTTTATCAAATTAACAGGTATATAAGCAGTATGTGAAGCGGGTAGTAGGCATAGAATGAATACTGTACTATCTTGTTTACTGCCGGGTTAGTGGAACTATAGCCTTTTTTTCCGTTGTATAGAAGGATTGGTACTAAGGCAAACAGCGCATATAATTGTACAAAAGCCCAGGATTTGTTCTGGCTTGACAGAATGTAAGTAAATATTACAACTGCATGCCCGGTTAATATGGCGAGGTTTTTTCTTTTGAACTGCTTCATGTACCTAAAACAAAGAACTGTCAGTATGCCGTAAAATCCGTAATCCACATTGAAAAGCTCTGCAATGAGGCAGAACAAGGAAACCAATATTGCGGATAACAGTATCTGTCTTGGTTTGTCTTCGAATGTTTTCCTGGATTCGTCCAAGAGGTAAAGAAGTAGCAGGGATAGCGACAGGGTAAAGTAGATGTTTATTGAAGAACCAAGATCCATCAGATTGCCTCTTGCAAACAGGTTGAAGGGTATCTCTGAAACAAGAGCAAACAGAAAAAGCCTTGTAAGGTATTTTTTGAAGTTTTTTGTGTGTTGATAACCTTCTGTCAGCAGAAATGCGTATATGGGAAATGCAATCCTGCCAATTATCCTGTACGGGTATGTGATTCTCAATGCATATCCTATATGGTCTAAAAGCATTGCAATGCAAGCAATTATTTTCAAAGTTAGTGCCGACATGTGAACCTCGCAAGTGAAAATATTATTTTGTAATCATAATATCACAATATTTGACATTATTCTATTGACAATCCTTGAACCTTCTGATATTCTTTCTGCGCATGTATAATATAAAGGAGGGGTATGAATGTACGAGTGTCTCTGTGGTTATGTTTACGACCCAGCTGAGGGAGATCCAGAAAACGATATTCCAGCTGGTACAGCTTTTGAAGATTTGCCAGATGACTGGGTTTGTCCAATTTGTGGTCTTGATAAAAGTGCTTTCAGCGAAGTATGATAATGAAAGACTAAAAATGCCGGATGTGTGTTTTTTGACATATCCGGATTTCAATATTTTGGGAGGTATTTTATGAACATTTGTGTAAGTTCCTACAGTTTTTCCAGACTGGTAAGGGAAGGATCCTTAAAGCCGGAGAATGTTATTTACAAGGCGAAGGAAATGGGCTTTTACGGTATTGAATTTGCAGGTCTTTGGGTTCCGGAAGGAATGACTGCTCTTGACTATGCCAAGCATGTTAAAGACCTTGCAGAGGATGCTGGTATCAAGATAACAGGATACAGTGTTGGTGGAAATCTGCTTTGCAACAACCAGGAAGAGGAAATTGAGAGACTGAAGGGCGAAGTGGATGTTGCTCATGCTCTTGGTGTAAACATAATGAGGCATGATGTGGCATATGGGCCCATGCCTGGAGGTTACAAAAGCTTTGAGAACAATCTGCCCCTTTTGATAAAAGGTGTAAGAGCAGTAACCGAGTATGCAGAAAGCCTTGGGGTAAGGACATCTATTGAGAATCACGGTTTTTACACTCAGGACAGCCACAGGGTGGAAATGCTCATTGATGGTGTGAATTCCGACAACTATGGAGCTTTATTGGACCTGGGCAACTTTCTCTGTGTTGATGAGGATCCTGCAAAAGCTACCGGTGTTCTCAAAAACTATGTATTCAGTGTTCATGCAAAAGATTTCTATTTCCATGATGGCGATGAGACTCCCAGCTCACCGGGTTGGTTTATGACAAGAGGAGGAAACTTCCTGAAAGGCTGTGCAATTGGTGATGGAGTGGTGCCAGTGAAGAAGTGTCTGAGAATTCTTAAGAACAATGGATACAATGGCAATGTTACAATTGAATATGAAGGAACCGAAGACGTTCTTGCATGCATAATTGCAGGCAAAAACAAGCTTGAAGATATTATTAAGGAAATCTAAGACCTTAACCTTTTGTTTGCTCGTATCATATTATATTGTATGAATAAGGAGCAAATAAGAGGTGGTAGATTGATATATTTTGACAATGCGGCTACATCTTGGCCAAAACCACCTGAAGTCTCAAAGAGTGTTTTGGAAGCTATTGAGAAGGCAGGGAACCCGGGAAGGGGCGCCCATGAAAGTGCGTTATGGTCATCCTACAAGCTGTATGAGACAAGAGAAAAAATAGCGAGCTTGTTTTGCATAAGAGAGCCTCTAAGAGTCGCATTCACCTTGAATGCGACGCATGCATTAAATGCTGCAATTAGTTTGTGCATGGGTGAGATTATAACTACATCCATGGAGCATAATTCCGTACTTAGACCTCTTGCAAAAAGAGGTTTTTATAATACAATTCAGGCGGATCAAAAGGGAAGGCTGGATCCGGAAAGGTTGATTGACGCAATGTCGGGAATCACCGGTGCGGTTGTTATGACTCATGCATCCAATGTCACAGGAATAGTCAATGACATTAAAGTTGTTGGAGAGGCATGCAGAAAAAAAGGAATCCTGTTTATTGTTGATGCGGCACAAACAGCAGGAGTGATTGATATCAATGTCAATGAGATGAATATTGACATATTGTGTTTTACAGGGCACAAGGGTTTGTTTGGCCTGCAGGGAACAGGTGGCATATATGTGGCGCCACATGTAAGGCTGAAGCCTTTCATGCATGGGGGATCCGGAAGCAGGAGTTTTGATATCAATCATCCGGTGGATATGCCTGAATGTTTTGAGGCAGGAACAATGAACACCCATGGAATAGCTGCATTGAATGCAGGAGTGGAATTTGTTCAAAAGGTTGGAGTAAGGAATATTGAAAGACATGAAGCAAGGCTTAGGGAATACTTTGTTAGCAAGGTGTCCGACATACCTGGAGTAAGGATATACGATGATTCAAGGTGCAGGCATGTGGGCGTAGTTTCAATAACCATACCAGGAGCTGACTGCAGTTCCATATCCAACTACCTTTCCAAAAGAGGAATAGCAACCCGTCCAGGTTTTCATTGTGCTCCTCTTGCGCATAAAACAATAGGAACTGAAGAGACCGGGACGGTGAGATTCAGCTTTGGATATTTTAATAAATTTGAGGAAATTGATTATGCATGCAACGTGCTTGAGGAATACATAAAGGAACATGTTGGATGATAAAACGGTGTTAATTCACCGTTTTTTATAACTTTCTTTGCAATTTTGTAGTAATTAAAGCAATTCTCATGTTATAATGGTCATGAAATTGCCAAGAGGAGGATAACTCTAGATGAAAGGCTTAAAGATTGCATTTTATGCAGCTTTAATGATACTTGTTGTTTTTACGGCTGGTTGCAGCATCAATACGGATATTAACGATGTTGAACCTACAAACATGCCTGTTCCAACAAACAGGCCTAGACATGATGCACCATATTATAGAAATCTTGTAGAAGGACAGGCAGTGGAAGTTCCCATGTATCCAGAAGAGCATGGTGAGATGACGCCCTTTGGGCTGAATGTCAGTGACACTGTTTGCATTCAATTCTACGCGGTTACTGATTTTAACAAAATAAGCCTTGTATGTCCGAGCTATAACAACAGTATCGGAACTTTGAAAATGAGTCTGTACAAATGGAATATTAATGTAGACATCAGCTTGAGCGGAGAAGTCATACATGAACAGCTGTTTGTAAACTATAAAGACAATGAAACACTGCATTTTGAATTCGAGCCTCAAGAAGAGGGCGAGTATATGCTTGAGATAAGTGGGATAGAGGAGCTTACTGGAGTATGGGGGACTACAGCTGTAAGGCCGAACATAAGGGTGTACTATAACGGACAACAGCAGGATGCATCTCCTTTTGGAAGCATTGGTTATCTGAATACTCCAGATGTACACTTTGGACCCTTGTCCCAAAACATTCCCTACTATTTTGATTATGTAAAAGCGCCTGCTGAAATTCAATTTGGCGACAACCATCCAGTAAAAATGTTGGATGTAAGGCCGGATTCTTTTTATGCTATTGACAGACTTAACAGAAAACTGCCTTCTTACAAGGATTATCCTGAAAAACACGACAAGACGAGAAATGTAGGCATATTATACAATCAAAAGCCGGAGAAGGTTGGCTCTGTCCTTACTGTCAAGAGAATACTTGAAAGATTTCCTGATGCCATATCCTCATCCCATGGAATCTGGCTGCCGGTTCGAAACTTGTATTGGGAGACCCCGTTATATGGAAATTACAATGGTATTAACACGAACGTATACAGAAAGCATGCTGAACTTCTTGCAAATGCGGGTGTTGACTTTGTGGTCGTAAATCTTGCAGACGGCCTTGATATGAAGATACTGCATATCTTCATGCAAAGCTGGGAAAAGGCAATATCGGAGGGAGTAAATGCTCCCAAGGTAGTGTTTGCAACAGACTACAATGATCCAGGACGAGGCGTTATACAGCTCAAACAGTTGTTCAAGGAGATATATAAAGCGGAAAAATACCGTGAGCTATGGTTCTATTACGAAGGAAAACCATTGATTTTGAGCAATTATGACGTATTGAACACAGAGTTCCGTAATGAGCAGGAAATAAAGCAGTATTTTACAATGCGCAGGATAAGTACATCTTATTTCGATGATAGGACGGAAGAAGGTGTTTGGGGTATCCAATCAGTATATCCGCAAACCAGACACAGCATGTCCAGGATGGGGGATGTGGAGCAAATGGTGGTAAGTCCTGCTCAAAATGCCAACTACCTTGGACTTACCGCAATGAACGGAAAAGAAGTGTTTGGAAGGGGATATGCTAAAGGAGAGTATTCCTATACATACACGTACATGGGTCATGAAATGGTTGTAGACAAAAACAGGCAGGATGCATATCTTTATGGTCTTAACTTCCAGCAGCAGTGGGATTATGCTCTCTATGTCGACCCGGACTTTGTGCTGGTAAATGGTTGGAACGAGTTTTTTGTAAAGAGATATAACAACTGGATGGGAATTGACAATGCGTTTGTAAACCAGTTCAACGATGAGTTCAGTACTGACATAGAGCCTGTAAATGGTGACCTTATGGATAATCACTACTATCAGCTGGTGGCAAACATAAGGAGATACAAAGGTGTTGGAAGTATTGATTATGAGGCTGCGAGAAAGAGTATAAACATATTTGATGATATTTCCCAGTGGGAGGATGTTCCGACTTACAATCATTACATCAATACCGCAAGTGGTGTAAGAAACAATATACTTAAAACAAAAGTAGCATATGACAGAAACACCATATACTTCTATGTGGAGACCAGGGAGAACTTGAGTCCGCATACTGATCAGTCCTGGATGAGGCTGTATATTGACACGGGAGAAACCAACAAGCATTGGGAAGGTTTCGAGTTTGCGGTTAACAGACTGAGTCCTAATGAGGATGTTTGCTATCTCGAGGTGTCTGCCGGAGGCTTCAATTGGGAAATTGTTGGAGAGGTAAAATACAGGGTTGAAGGCAAGGTTCTGCAAATAGAAATACCCAGACACATGCTGGGTATGAAATCCGGATGGTTTTCAGGAATGCCGTCATTCAACTTCAAGTGGGCGGACAATGTTGAAAACGATGGTGACATCTTTGAGTTCTACAAAACAGGAGATGTGGCACCTATAGGAAGGTTTACTTTCAGATTCAATACAGACTGATTAGCGAAGCATGTAGCTGTTGTTGATGGTTTGAGTGTTCAGCATAATCAGTATGTCCTGATTGGTAAATTCCACGACCTTGCCGAGATAGTTTGAGTCGATGTATCTCAAGTCGACCAGCGTTATTTTGGCATATTCCTCGGTAAGGAGCGGAGCAAGACTGCTTCCGAAAGAATCTCTGAACAGAACAAGTTCCTTGTCATTTTTTGCATTTTTGTTTTCCATGACTATTACAGCGGCAGGGCCTGAGAGAAAAAGATTATACGGGTCGATGCCGCTGAATTTTTCTTTCTGATATATTTCACCAAACTCGTTTGTATCAAAGTAGAATACAGTTATGTCTTTCATGGCTTCGTTGGTAAGGTAAATCATCCTGTCCGGCTTTATATTCAAGGCAGATTGCCCGTAATATACGCCATAGAATGGTTCCTTTACATTTTTCGTATAATTATCAAGGTTAATCTTTGTTTGAAAATTCATTTCTTTTGATAAAACATCAATAACATTGCCCAGGTTTTCCTGTTTCCAATGCAGGTCGGTTTTGTAATAGTCTTCTATGGATAGGGCGTTTGTTATGTCTATATATATCATGTTGTTTACACTGCTGGTCAAGATCTGAATCATTTTGTTGTAGTCTATATGGGGATATCCGTATTTTTCTGCGGTATAGTAGTTTTTGTCGGGTATTATGGAATACCAGACATTCATGCCTTCAAAGTATTTTTCATATAATGTGTTAAATTTCTTCGCTGCGTTTTGGACTGATTTTTCATTCAGTGGATAATCTATTTTTATTACACTGCCATCAGCAATATAGATATTGTTGTTGTCCTTTTGCCTGTATATATTGAAATGGACAAAGGCTTTAACACTTCTGAATTCATCTCTGAGGACAAACTGGTCCCTTACATATTTGGAAAACCCGTTTGCAAAATCACCATTAAGAATACTTGCCAAACTTGCTTTTGGAAACCGGGCAAGTTTTCTTCTTTCACTTACTGAAACCTCATCCGGTTTTTTTATAATATTTGCAATCAAAGTTCCAATCAGCAATGCAGTAAAAAGAAATATGTTGATTACATTTTTCGTTCTGTCGTTCATAGTGTCCTCCTTAGAATCTAAAGTACAAGAACGGATTGAAGGAACCGTCCACCAGATATGCTGTTATTGCAATCATTAACACCAGGACAAATACAGGTTCAATAATATTTAATACAAGCCTTGCAATGTGTCTGTCTTTCAACCTTGAAACAAGTGTTTTCATCAAGTGTGTAGATGATATAGCAGCAATTATCAATAGAACCAAATAGCTTCTTAGATAGTACAGTTTTGTGGTATTGTACAGGGGAATTTGGGAGATGCCAAACATCCCTTTTAAATCTCCTGTCAAAAGGTCTTTTGTATCGCCGTTGAAAATGACAAAGCTTGTTGCGAGCAGGATGATTACGTATATTCTTGAAACAATACCAGGCAGCTTTTCAAGAAGCCTTAAGATAAAAAGCTTTTCCAGAACAAGCAGCACTGCAAAGAATACACCCCAAAGAATGAAGTTCCAGCCAGCTCCATGCCAGAATCCTGTCAAGAACCATACAATTGCTATGTTTCTTATCCATTTTGCCTTGCTTACCCTGTTTCCTCCCAGTGGAACGTAAACATAGTCTCTGAACCAGGTGCCCAGGGTCATGTGCCATCTGCGCCAGAACTCGGTTATGGTTTTTGACATGAAAGGATAGTTGAAGTTTTCCGGGAAATTAAAACCAAACATGTGCCCAAGTCCGATTGCCATGTCGCTGTAACCTGAAAAGTCGAAGTATATCTGCAGCATGTAGCTGAAGGCAAATATCCAGTAAAAGAGTATGGATTTTTCATCTGACTTTCTAAAAATCCCACAAAGTTCTCCCAACACATTGGCGATAAGTATTTTCTTTCCCAGTCCTATTACAAACCTTGTGATACCTTTTGATATCATCGACAGGGAATGCGTTCTGTATGACAGCTCCTTTTCTATGTCGGTATAGCGGACTATGGGGCCTGCTATAAGTTGGGGGAAGAAGGTCACATAAAGGAAAAGCTTTATGGGGTTTTTCTGTGCGATTGTATCTTTTCTGTATACGTCAATCATGTAGCTTACAGTTTGGAAGGTGTAAAAGCTTATACCCAAAGGCAGTGCAAGCTTTAATAACTTTATATCCGCTTTTAGAAAGTTGTTAATATTTTGTATGAAAAAGTCGGTGTATTTAAAGAATAGCAAAAGGGAGAAATTTATAGTTACCCCTGTAAACAGGAATACTTTTTTATTGTATTTATGTATAAGGAGACCGTGTATATAGGCAGACAAGGCAGAAAAGAGCATGATTAGGGTGTAAAATGGCTCTCCATACCAGTAGAATATCAGACTTGCCAAAAGCAGTAACAGGTTTCTGAATTTATTCGGAGTGACAAAGTATACTACAATGAGTATAGCTAGGAAATAATATATAAAGTCTATACTGGAAAAAAGCATTTTACACCCTCTTTTCTGCAATTATTCCTGAGCTTTGCCTTCCTTGCTGATTGGCTCGCCTGCAAGATCTCCTGCAAGCTCCAGGAAGCTGTCATGGAGTGCGTCCGCATCGTTGGACATGATGAGGATTATAAGGTTGCCTGCGTTGTTGACTATGACCTTTTCTACTCCTACGCATACCCATTTGAATGGATCCGCACCTTCAAGTATTTCCTGTCTTGCCTTATCTATGTCAGCGCCTTCAGGCATTCTGATAAGTACCAGTGAGTGTGCTCCAGGATTTATTGCAGGCTCTGAAGCCAATGCTTCTTCATATTCAAGGTCTGCAACACCGGTAAAGTATTCACAGGTTTCTTCTGTTACTTCTGTGTTTACCAGTTCGATGTTGGAGTAATCCACATCTGCGTTCTCATAGATCTTTTCAATGAGTTCTTCCAATGAACCTTCGAGATTTCCTTCTGTCTTTGGTTTTTCAGTTCCTTTTGGTTCTTCGGTGGCCTTTGGATCATCATCACCGTTATTATTGTCTCTTGCGCATGCTGCAATAGAGACAACAAGAATTACACTTAATAGAATCAGCATAAGTTTTTTCATACTATCACCTTTCTTTGGTTAAATGTTGTACATTTATAAAACTGTTGAGGAGGGGTTGAATGTTGCGTTTATGAAAAGTTTATTTGTATAAATTTTATTAAAACTGTCAATTAATAAATGGGTGTGTCAACCGTATTTGAAAATGTCCCCAAAAAAATAAGAAAAAACAGCATAAGAACCATATTTAATTTGAGCATATGTACTTCAAAAGGTCGGTAGAGGCCAAGTCAAGAGTCACTTTG
>JAAYLF010000187.1 GCA_012522035.1 Clostridiaceae bacterium | reverse complement strand
GACACCTTGTAACATGTGTGGATGTTGACGAGAGAAAAATAGAGCTTTTAAGACAGGGAAAATCCCCGATTTTTGAGCCTCAGGTTGAGGAGCTGATGGAAAAGAACAAGGAAAGACTTACCTATACCACAGACTATAAGTCTGCGTACAAGGATGCTGACGCCATATTTATAGGTGTGGGTACTCCTGCCCAGCCTGATGGTTCTGCGGATCTTACATATATTGCAACCGTTGCAAGACAAATAGCCGAATCAATTGAAAAGGACTGTCTTGTAGTGGTTAAATCCACCGTGCCGGTGGGAACCAATGACAAGGTGGAACAGTTCATAAACGCCTTTCTTGTCAATGATGTAAAAGTGGAAGTAGCATCAAATCCTGAGTTTCTTGCACAGGGTTCTGCGGTTCATGACACACTCAACGCCTCAAGAATTATAATTGGGACGGAGAGCAAATGGGCTGAAGACATGTTGAAGGATATTTACAAGCCTTTCAATCTCCCCATAATCTCAGTAAGCAGAAGATCTGCTGAAATGATTAAATATGCTTCAAATGACTTTCTTGCTCTCAAGATATCATACATGAATGACATTGCAAATCTATGCGAGCTGGTGGGAGCAGACATTCAGGAAGTGGCTCTTGGCATGTCCTATGATGAAAGAATAGGAGCCAAGTTTTTGAATGCCGGTGTGGGCTTTGGAGGCTCGTGCTTTCCGAAGGATACCAAAGCTCTTAGTTATCTGGCAGAGCAGAATGGCTATGTATTGAGGACGGTAAAGGCATGCATAGATGTGAACAATGATCAGAAGACGATACTATACAAAAAGGCGTCCAAGCGCCTCATAACCTTTAACGGACTGAAGGTTGCAATGCTGGGAGTTACCTTCAAGCCTGGGACGGATGATCTTAGGGAAGCTCCATCTCTTGCTAATATTCCTCTTCTTTTGGAACAGGGCGCCTGCATATATGCGTATGATCCCGTAGGCCTGGATAATTTGAAGAGGTTTTATCCTGAAGGCAGCCATAAAAAAGGGTCCATTACGTATGCGAATACAATTGAAGATGCGTTGAAGGATGCAAATGTCTGCTTTATTTTTACAGAGTGGAAGCAGATAAAGGATATAAAACCTGAAACATACAAGAAACTAATGAGGACGCCTCTTGTATATGACGGTAGAAACATATATCCTGTGGATGCTATGAAGGATTTTGAAGTTTAGTATTACTCAATTGGAAGATAGACCCTGGACTTGTTAGAGTTTCTATGGTATATTTTGTGGCGGTTTGAAAACAAGGAGGCGTTATGCTTAGGAAAATCATATGGCTTTGTTTGCTGACTATACTTGTCTTTAGTGCATGCAACCGCCACGAAAAAACAGAATATATGGAAAGAGATGACAGCAAAAGAGTCATGGATATGATCATCTGGTATGACATAGACCATGGTTCGAAAGCCAAGAATGGAATTGGATGGTGGCCGCTGAACCCGCAGCATCCTGACAGGGTAAAATCCAGCGGCTTGTACAGAACCACCACACCGCTTCTTGGACTGTATGACATTGGGCAAGAGTCCACGGTTGTGCAACATCTGTATTGGTTTGCCGCTCTTGGTGTCAGTGCGGTTACTTGTGACTGGACAAATTACACAACGGAGCCCGGACCAAATACAAAGTATTACAAGGATATTTACAACAATACGGAAAACTTTCTGAGGACAGCCAGGAAGCTTCAGGGAAATGTGGATTTTCCTGTTGCAAAGCTGTATCCTACGGTGCGTCTTTATGAAGAAAGATACGAGCTTTTGTCCTCGGTGCTGGATGATGCGTATTCGCTGTATGAAAAGTATAGTGATGTGTGGTACAAGTTTGACGGTTCCGACAAACCTTTTATAGTAATATTTGCGGATTGGAATTTGCTTAATGATGAGTGGCATGACAAGGAGATTCCTTTTGAGGACGACAGGTTTGATATTAGGTGGAGTAACGGACACTTGTACGACAGTACTGTGGTGGACAAGCAGGGAAGATTAAAGATTCCCAAAGACAAGCCTTACTGGTTGTTTTTTGAGGAAGTAAAGGACGAAAAAGAAGGATACTACAAGGTCCTCTACAAGCAAGGCAAAGACAATAAAGTTGAGCAGATGATGTGCTGGGCTGCCATTTACAACGGCTGGTCACAGGAAGATGACAGTCCGTGGGATGGTATGGACCAGTTGTATGATGGGAAAACCACATTTGAACGATCCCTTAGGGATGTAAAGGAGCTGTCTCCAAAGGCGCTTCTTGTAAACAGGTTCAATTATCCCATGGCGTGGACACAGCATCCATATGAAGGCATATCCCTTTACGACAGTGTCCACATTGAGCCTAATCGGGATTTTGGATTTTTGGTTTTTAATAATGTGATGAAGAACCTTCAAGACCTGAACAACTGGATTGGAAGACCTCCTTTGAAACCTGAGCCTGAAATGCTGGAGGGCAACAGATTCAGCATTCCACTGATTAATTATCCTCTTGAGTACAGGATTGGTACCGATGAGGATTTTACGGAGAGTGAATGGAAGTATATAAATATTAATGAATGGATATCCTATGAGGAATATCTGGATGAAGACGGTATATTTATCCAGACAAGGAATGCTTTTGGAGAAAGCGACATTGCATATGTGACATTTAAATAGGTAAATGCATGCCAACTATTTCGGCATGTGATTATATATTATATCTATTTGGAGGTATTATGATGAAGAAAACAGTATTATTGATTATGCTTTTGTCTCTTGTATTTGTATTTGTTGCATGTACAGGTGGAGACAAGGATGCAGATCCAACACCAACTGCAACTCCAACACCGGAGGTAACTCAGGAGCCTACTGAAGAGCCGGATCCAACAGAAGAACCAACTCCAGCTCCTACAAGACAGCCAGATCCTGAAGTTGACGCAATTATTTTCCACTTCTTCTATGACTATGACTATGGTCACGAAGTAATTCAGGACACACAGCAAGTTGATAT
>JAAYLF010000016.1 GCA_012522035.1 Clostridiaceae bacterium | reverse complement strand
GCAACAAGTAAATAATCGCACGTAATTAGGAAAAAGTAAATGCAACTCTAGCCATAATTTATTAGAATGTGCGTATTTGCATCTTCGGAAGAAGTAAATGCTACTGTAGCCTTGCATTTAACAATTCAAATGACCCCACAAAAAATTAATAAAATTTATCCTATTGACAACAGGCTTGTTTATGAAGATAATTTTAGGATATATAGCAAGGGCGCTGCTGGCAGAGTTGTCAACAGCGCCTTAACTATATATGAATTTGGCCACAAAGGCGTGTGTTTTATTGAAACTTCAATAAAATGCACGCCTTAATTTTATTTAAGGAGGAATTTAAATGGACATTGTAATGATTGTTGACACCCTTTGGGTAGCCCTCGCAGCAGTACTGGTCTTTTTTATGAACCTTGGTTTTGCAGCTGTAGAGTCTGGTTTTGCAAGATCTAAAAACACAGTCAACATTCTCTCGAAGAACTTTATTGTATTTGCTGTAGCTTCCCTTGGCTTCATGGTGCTAGGTTGGGGACTGATGTTTGGCGGAGATAACCCGTTGATTGGTACGCAGCACCTCAATATCCTGAACAACGCAAATCTCCACTTTTATAAAGAAACCCTGACGTCCAACGTGCCTTTTTGGGGCAAGTTCTTCTTCCAGCTGGTTTTCTGTGGTACAGCCGCAACCATTGTTTCAGGAGCGGTTGCAGAGCGTGTAAAGTATATGGCCTTTATACTATTTTCCTTTCTACTTACCCTGTTCATCTATCCGGTTGTAGGACATTGGATTTGGGGCGGCGGTTGGCTTTCAGATCTTGGATTCCTTGATTTTGCAGGCGATACGGTTGTACACTCCGTAGGTGGTTGGGCAGCTCTCTCCGGTGCAATTATCCTTGGACCAAGGCATGGCAAATATGACGATTCCGGAAAACCAAAAGCGATACCCGGACATAACATGTCCCTTGCAGTCATTGGACTGTTTATACTTTGGCTAGGCTAGGCTGGTTTGGTTTCAATCCAGGTTCAACAATGAGCTTCCAGAATCCTGAAGATGTATTTCACATCATAGTTACCACAAACACCGCTGCCATTGCTGCCGTTCTTACAGCGACAGCCACTTCATGGATCTTTAATGGAAAACCAGACCTGGGCATGACCATCAACGGCTGTCTTGCTGGCCTGGTAGGCATTACAGGCAGCTGTGCTTTTGTTAGTGTAACAAGCTCCCTTGTAATAGGTGCTGTGGCAGGAATATTGGTTGTATTTGCAGTCCTATTCTTCGACAGAATAAAGGTGGATGACCCTGTAGGAGCCACTTCCGTACATCTGGTCTGCGGTATCTTCGGTACACTCTGTGTTGGCCTTTTTGCACAAGAAGGCGTAACCAGCCTTTCCACAGTCAACGGCCTGTTCCACGGCGGGGGTCTGTCCTTGCTTGGCGTTGAAGCTCTTGGTATTGTTTCTGTTGGTGCCTTTGTGTTTGTATTCTCCAGCCTGATTTGGTGGATACTGAAAAAGACCATCGGTATTCGCGTAAGCCTGGAGGAGGAAATCCAAGGTTTGGATGTTGGCGAACACGGAAATGCAGCTTATCCTGACTTTGCCATTGTAGCTCCTTTAATGGCAACAAATGCCGCCACTGCAGCAGTTGACACTACATCCTCAGAGACAGTGCCTCCCGAAATGGCAATACCTGTTGTTAACAAAGCACGCAAAGGTGCAAAGATTACCAAAGTTACGATTATTACCAACCAGGATAAGTTCACACAACTGCAGACAGCGCTTGACTCCATTGGCATAACCGGTCTCACGGTTACATATGTACTTGGCTATGGAATGCAGAAAGGCAATACAGAGTACTATCGTGGTGCTCCGGTTAAAACAAGACTTCTTCCTAAAGTAAAGATTGATATTGTAGTGTGCAAAATACCAACCCAGGTTCTTGTGGATACAGTAAAGAAGGCACTATACACAGGAAACATGGGTGATGGCAAAATCTTTATTTACGATGTGGAAAATGTAATTAAAATCAGCACTGGCGAAGAAGGTTACGATGCACTCCAGGACGAGAATGAAGAATAACAGGATAAAGGCAGGGTACATGTCAAACATGTTCCCTGCCAAATTCAGTTATTCGTCTTCCTTATGGAAA
Organism: Clostridiaceae bacterium; assembly: GCA_012522035.1. Lineage (GTDB taxonomy): Bacteria > Bacillota > Clostridia > UBA1212 > DUPL01 > DUPL01. The sequence goes on along the minus strand of JAAYLF010000016.1, from coordinate 13,841 downwards.
CCGCTACTGTAAACACGCCGGATTCAACATCATTGCCTGACAATTATGAATATATGGCAATTTAAAAGCAGCTGCAGCCTTGATATCCAAGCCTTGGATAATGGACATTGTTATATGATTAAAAAGATATCAGAAGTATTGAAAACAGAAAAATGTAATTGCGGGATATCACATGTTCATCCCCTAGCAAGGTGTCGTTTCAATTCTACAACCCGATAAAAATATTTGCTATCATTTTTGATCCATGACATATAACTTGTAACAGAACAAGGAAATTGATATAATTTCAGAAACAGTATATGGGAGGTATCGGTGTAAGAATGGACAACAGGGTTGAAAATAAAGGTTCGTTTGGGACTGCATGAGGTAAGCGAAGATGCATGTGCAAATGACGGCATCATAGTATTGCAGCCCAGCAAGGAAGATGTGGAAGCTTTGGTAAATGAACTCAACAGTCTTGATGGAATAACAGCCCGCTATCTTGATTTGAACTAAAGGAACACAAGCCTTCACCAAAACGTGAAGGCTTGTTTATTGACTACCTTATCAGCGCCCATTCATCACCTTTGGTCGATGATACGTTTTGATCAACTATCAAATATCCTGGTTTTTCATATACCAGTACTTTTGATATCGTATTGTACTGGAATGTATCAACGCATATTTGGTCGCGGCTGAACCCTTGCCCGTATATGTGATAGACATCTCCTGACATCGGGATAACCTTGCACTGCGGATATGCCACACCCACCTTGTGGTTGTTGACATTTGTAGTGCTGGTGCCGCCAAACAGCACGGCAATTATATTGCCTTCATCATCAAATGCCATGCCTGGATTTGTGACACCCTGGCTGCAGTATGCCTTCAAAGGATCCGGTTCCAGGAACACTCCCCGTTCTGTAAACGAAGTGCCGTCAACACTATCTCCCCACATGATTTTCCATGGGAAACTGCCATCTTTTCTATATAACGCAATATACTTGTCTCCAACCTTGTGTATGTCCGCATCTACAAAATTACCCACTTTGGGGCCCAATATGAAGTTTCTAGGTATTGTTTCCGTACTATACGCCACATACTGTCCTGATACGCCATCGACAGTGGCATCAAAGAACATCTCCCACCTGTTGTTCTCCGGTACCCAGTTCAATGACGGTCTTGCACATTGGGTAACACCTGTTGGCTTGTTAATGAATCTGACTTCATAGTTTCTGTTGCTGAAAGTGTTGGGTGACCACGAAGCCCCATCTGTGCTGCTTGTAATTACAATCCAGTCATAGTCCCTGTAGCCTGTAAAAGCCATGACCCACAAATTACTGCTGCGTTTTACAACGGAAGGATCGCATGCATGTATGTACATGCTTCCTCCATCCACCTGCAGAACAGGCATTGCCTCTTTGAAAGTTCTGAAGGATGGATCGGTTGTAGTGTTAAGGTAGATCTTGTCATTCACCTGACCTGGATCACGCCATCCTCCTGTGTAGACATTCCATGTGCCCCCGTTTTTGACTATGGATGGAGCATACAGATTTGATCCATTTATCACAGGATTCAAATAATAATGGTTCCAGTAGGCATCCTTTGGATCTTTGACTGTGTTTCCCACATTATCAAAGATAAAGTAGTTGAAGGATGTTCTTTTGACGTATACCAGCGATGCAGCATAAACCGAGTTTGCAAGCAGGATTAATGCAACAGCGACTGCAAACGCTGGTGCAAGCCTCCTTCGCAACATATGGCCTCACACTCCTTCAATATTATTGCATTAATAATAATATATGCAGAAGGATTATCTTGTAGAAACCAGTTCAATTACAACAACCTCAGGCCTGTTGTTTATCCTGATTGGTTCAAGCTGTTCCCAAGACCCCTGCTTACGATCATTGTTGTATCTCCTTCAGAGTGCTTCCCAGCATCATATTTGGGAAACAGCCCCTGGTTCGGTGCCACCATGCCACCTATAAAAGGAAGTCTGAACTGGCCGCCATGAGCATGCCCGCTAAGCACCAAATCCACACCCCTTGCAGCATATACATCAAACATTTCAGGCCTGTGTGTCAGCAATATCGCATACTCCTTTGATAAATGCATCCTGTCAAGCCTTAAGCCCATATTCTGTGAAACACCATATGTAAAACCAGGGTCATCCAAGCCAGCAATCTGGATTCTTTCATTGTCTTTGGAAATTACAAGTCTCTTATCTCTCATAACATTGACGCCCAAATCCACAAGTCTGCTTTCCAGCTGTTCATATTTTTCACCAAGTCTTGATTCATGGTTGCCGGTCACATAAAAGCAGGGTGCAATATCCATCGCTTTTTTTTACAAAATCAACAGCAATATCTATATTGGTCCGCTTTGAGTCAATCAAATCACCAGTGATTACGATAATATCCACTTTTTCCGATTCAAGAATCCTTAGCAGCTTGGCATTATTCTTCCCATACTCGGCATTGTGCAAATCTGAAACATGGGCAATCTTGAAGTTGTCAAAAGATTTAGGCAGCTTGCCTGAGGATACTTTGTAATATGTTGTACCTACGGTCAGGTTGCTCCATAAAGTATATATCACAATCAACACCAATAGGATCAGGATTATTATCTTTTTCTTATGTTTTCCTACCTTTGTCAAGCAAAACGGCTCCTTTAAGTCTCATTAAACATACTTTATCATTTTAATTGGAAATTTCAACACAATAAATATTCAAATTCTCCCAGTACATGATATAATATTGGATATATAAATAGAATGGATGTGGACTTTAAGGTGAAAAACGAAGGTGTTTTTATGAGGAAGCTTTTTTTATTCGTAATTGCACTCCTGCTTGTTGGCTCAATTTGTGTTTTAAGTGATGATGCGGCAGAAGCAACCAAATGGGTTGCATCGGAAATGACTTTCATCAGCGACAGGGATTATGAGAATCCCTTCTATGATGTTGATTTTGATGTAATTTTCACTCACAAGGAAAATGGTTATGAGCTGAAAATACCAGGTTTCTGGGACGGCGGCAGAACATTTAAAGTAAGGTATGCATTAACCAAGATCGGAGAATGGAGATATGTTACCGTATGCTCCGACGAAAGCAACACAGGCTTGCACAATAAAAGTGGAGAGATAAAGTGTGTGGAATATGAAGGAGATCTGGAAATATACAAAAGAGGGTTTGTCAAGACAGATCCCAACCTCAGATACTTTGTATACGATGATGGCACACCCTTTTTCTATCTGGGAGATACCCACTGGTTCCTTGGGGAAGAGGATATGTCCTCCCCTGAGTCCATGTTTTATGCCATAGTTGACCATAGAGTCAAACAAAGATTTACCGTCTATCAATCCGAACCCCTTGGAGCACCATATAATCTTGCGGATGGATTTTCGTCTGCAGATCTGGTAGGTTTTTGGAATCTTGATGCCAAGTTCAAATATATTGCTGACAGCGGCCTTGTGCATGCAAACTCGCAGCTTTTCCATGTTACCGAGCTGATGAAATATTACAACCCCATATACGATGATGATTATTTGGAAAGACTGTGCAGGTACTGGGTCGCAAGATACAGTGCCTATCCGGTATTATGGACTACCGCTCAGGAAAGCGACAACGATTTCTATTACGAAAGAGGAGATTCAATTTTTGATGCGGAGAACAACCGGTGGGTAAAGGTTGCCGAGTTTACACACAAACACGATCCATACAAGCACCCGCTGACCGCACATATGGAGCACACCAGTTTTTGCATAGCAAGCGGTTCGTCCTTTAGGGATTTGGAAGGACATACATGGTATGGTGCACAGTTTTCTTTTAATTACGACACCCCTATGCCATGGGACATAGTAAAGGACTACTGGGAAAATGGACAAGGAAAAGTAATTGTTAACTATGAAGGCAAATACGATCACCTATGGACAATGACTTTTGGCGCAAGAGCTCAGGGATGGATTGCCTATTTAAACGGCATGTATGGATATGGATATGGAGCCCAAGGCATATGGGATGACTGGTTTAATAATGAAGATTCATATGATGGCCGGGATATTATTAGACCTGAGGATAAAATGGTTACCTGGCAGGAAGCATTAAAATTTCCATCAGGTGATCAGATGACCATTATGAGATCCTTCTTTGAAGAGTATGAATGGTATAATCTTATCCCCAGGTTTGACAATCCGGAATATATCAGTGGAGAGAGTTCATACAGAAACAAATACAACGACCTTGTCAAATTCAAGAACACCCAGTACAGTCTGGCTACCATAGACAACGACTTGTACATACTGTATTTGTTTAATGACAGCATGTTTTCAGCAACCTTAAAAGGTCTTGACAACACAATATATTCCGTCAAGTGGTTCAACCCCAGAACCGGTGAGTACAGCAAGGAAAAAAATGTTTTCATTTTCAACGGAAAATACAATGTTGGCGCAAAGCCTGATTATGAAGACTGGGTACTTGTGATGGAGAAAAAGGTATACCTGTCATTCTATATGCTCATAGCTCTGATTCTGGTCGCAGTGACACAAATTACAAGACAGATGCGCAGAAAAAGGAAATAGTGCAAGGAAAAAAGGTGCCAATTCAAGGCACCTTTTAGTTTATCCTTTCCATCTTCTCGTTGATAATATCCTCACATGCAGCCATGGCAGCAAGAGTCATTGCAAGAAGCTTGTCAAGATCCCAGCCAAGAAGGTCTGCACCGCGCTCAATAACTTCTCTTGAGCAGCCTGCAGCAAAGCTTTTTGTCTTGTATTTTTTCTTTAAGGATTTCAACTCCATGTCCTTAGCGCTCTTTGAAGGGCGCATGAGAGCGGCTGCCCATACAAGACCGGTAAGTTCGTCCACTGCATAAAGAACCTTCTCCATCTCATGTACCGGGGGAACGTCAACCATTATACCGTATCCATGGGATACTACGCTGTGGATGACATCCTCACCCACACCACCTGCACGAAGGAGTTCAGGAGCTTTGAGGCAGTGTTCCTCAGGATACATCTCAAAATCAATATCATGCAAAAGTCCTACAATTCCCCAATAATCCACCTCATCTTCATATCCAAGCTCCCTTGAAAACCATTTCATGACTTCTTCAACCGTTACAGCATGCCTGATATGGAATGGATCCTTGTTGTATTTCCTTAACAACTCAAATGCTTCTTCTCTTGATATTGCTGACATAACATATCTCCTTTACCCAAGAAAATAAATAGAAGAATTAAGGCTTGTGCCATAGGCAAAATTTTACCAAAGATAAAAAGAAAGTCAATTTGACCCGTTTATTGTGCCTTGTAATGTAGTACAATTAACATGACAAATGCGATGTATGGGAGTGAGTAAACCGTGAGTATCTCTCCAAAGGATAAGGACATCCTTAGAAAACTAGGCTGGCAGTACATGGAGATTGCCCAGATGCCTGTGCACAGGGAAAAGCTTGAACTGTGGAAGGCTTTAAACCGCTGCAGGATGCAGCGCCCCATGGTTTGCATTGACCAGGTGCCATGGAATGAAATACGTGATGAGGAACTTGTTTGCCAGGTCGAAGACCCGTTCTTTATGCACATCGAACTGGAACTTAGAAGAAAAATTTATATGTGGAAGCACTTCCCTGTGGACATGGTTTTTGAACCTTGCATAACCATACCTAAAATAGTGGGAAACACGGGATATGGACTTGGCGAAGACTCAAAAATCATTGCGCTTAACGAGGGCACCACCGCTCCATCAAGAAAGTACAACCGGGTCTTAAAAGACTATGAGGATATTGAAAAGATAAAAGACATGGAAATCACACTGCACAAGGAAACAAGCGATTATGTTTTCAGGCAGGCAAAGGAAATATTTGACCGCATTGCCCCGGTAGTGCAAGAACACGGCATACAGTTCCATTTGGGAGTCCGGGACTTTTTAACAACATACATGGGTGTTGAGGATGCATATTATGAAATCATGGATCGGCCAGATTTTATACATGCCTGCATGGAGAGAATTACAGAAGCAACATTTGCAGGCATCAAGAAGGCAAACGATTTGGCGGTTCATAATGATATTGCAAACACGTGCCACTGCTCATATGTATACACCGATGAGCTGTTGCCTGATTTTGGTGCAGGCAAAGGTCATGTATCGTACAATTCATGGGCATTTGGCATGGCACAGCTCTTTTCCACAGCTTCTCCCAAGGTTACCGAGGAGTTTGAGCTGCCGTATATCTCCAGGATGGCCGAATATTTCGGCATGATATATTACGGCTGCTGCGACCGCCTTGATGACAGGCTTGATATTGTGAAAAAGATACCAAATGTACGAAAAGTATCCTGCAGTCCATGGAGCGATAGAAAAGCATTTGCTGAGAAGATTGGAGACAATCTTGTCATGTCATTTAAACCAAATCCTGCATATGTAGCCGGAGGTTCGTTTAATGAGGATGTGGTAAGGAAAGACCTCCGATATACTTATGACCTGGCTAAAGCAAACAACATAAACCTTGAGATAATTTTGAAAGACATATCAACAGTATGCTTTGACCCAGGCCGCCTGGTAAGCTGGGCGAAAATTGCCATGGAGGTTGTACAATCATGAAGAAGATTCTGTTAACTGCAATAGCTTTTATACTTTTAGGCCTCTTAATCGTTTGTGGTAACGATATTGACACGGTCCCCCAGTGGTTAGCCTCCGAAATGACTTTTGAAAGCGATAGAGACTATGCAAGCCCCTTTTACGATGTAGACTTCGACGTAATATTCACTCACAAGAAAACTGGATTTGAACTTAAGATACCCGGTTTCTGGGATGGAGGCAGAGTGTTCAAGGTAAGGTTTGCACTGACAAAGGTTGGAGAATGGAGCTATGTTACCGTATGCTCTGACAATGATAATTCCGGGCTGCATAACAATTCGGGTAATATTACATGTACAGAGTACAAGGGAGAGCTTGAGATATATAAGAGGGGATTTGTAAAGACGGATCCTGACCTTAGGTATTTCATATATGATGACGGTACAACCTTCTTCTATCTGGGAGACACACATTGGGTGATTGGGGAAGAGGATATTTCCACGCCCGAGTCCACGTTTTATAAAATCATAGACCACAGGATCAGGCAAGGATTCACCGTATACCAGTCCCAACCCCTTGGAGTGCCATACTTGCTCTCCGATGGGGTTTCAGAAGATGATCTCAAGGGTTTTAGGGCGTTGGATGTAAGATTCAAGTATATTGCCGACAGCGGCCTTGTGCATGCCCATTCACAGCTGTTTCATGTGAGAGAACTCATGAAATATGAAATGCCGATGTACACTGATGAGTATCTGGACAGATTATGCAGATACTGGGTTGCCAGGTATGGTGCCTACCCGGTTTTATGGACGATTGCCCAGAAAAGCGACAATGACTTCTACTTTGAAAGAGGAGACTCCATTTTTGATGCAGCAAACAACCGCTAGATAAAAGTTGCACAGTACATTCATAAATATGATCCCTAAAAACATCCTTTAACCGCACATATGGAACATACCAGCTTTTGCACAGCAAGCGGGTCGTCATTCAGAGATGTAAAAGGACACACCTGGTACGCAGCTCAGTTTTCTTTCAATTACGACACACCCATGCCGTGGGACATAGTAAGGGATTACTGGGAAAACGGACAAGGAAAAGTAGTAATAAACTACGAAGGAAAGTATGACCATCTTTGGACAAAGATTTTTGGTTCAAGAGCCCAGGGCTGGATTGCCTTCCTGAATGGAATGTATGGGTATGGATATGGTGCTCAAGGAATCTGGGATGTCTGGTTCAACAACGAGGACACATACGATGGCAAGGATATCATTACCCCTGAGGATAAAATGGTTACTTGGCAGAAAGCATTACAATTTCCCTCTGGAGACCAGATGACCATTTTGCGATCCTTCTTTGAAGAATATGAATGGTGGAAACTCACTCCTCGCTTTGATGACAAACGATATTTGGATAGCAGAAGTTCCTTCAGGAATGAATATAACGAGCTGATAACACGCAAAAACATACACTACAGCCTGGCTACAATTGACAATGATCTGTATGTACTGTACTTGTTTAACAATACAACGCAGTCTGCCACTTTAAAAGGTCTATCAAATACAATTTATACAGCAAAATGGTTTAATCCAAGAACCGGTGAATACATTAATGAAAAGAATGTGTTTATACTCACAGGAAGGTATAAAATAGAGGAAAAACCAGACAGTGAAGACTGGGTTTTTGTCATGGAGAAAAAAGTTAATATCTCCTTCTACATGATACTTTCCGTTATGCTGGTTGTCATAGCACAAATATCAAGGCAGACAAGAGTAAGAAAAAAGAAGTCAGGATTAACTTAATCCTGACTTCTTTATGTTTGCTACTTGCTCATGGTTTGCAGCAATACTTGAGTGTAAGCACGTGCAAGAAAATCGTTTGGATGGTTTACATTGTTGCCTGTCATGTCATAATATCTCTTGTATTTCAGTAATGCGGAATGAAATGCTGTCATATCGCACAAAGCAATACCTTCCTTGGTCAAGGATTTAAGTTCGTCAGCAAACAAAACCTGGTTTCCGTAAAATCCTTGCACTTCCTCATTGGGCAGCATTGTAGCAACCAAAATGATTTCGCAATCCGGATTATCACCCAGTACAGTATCAATTATCTGCTGGATCTGCTGCTTGTATGTTTGAGGAGGTGTGCCGGCATCATTCATACCGAACGCCAAAACAAGCAAATCAGGCTTATGCTTGATTACATTCGTATACACTGTATCGGCACCCCAGGCAGTATTCTGTCCTCCTACAGCTGTGTTCTGGAATGTTATGTCATCATATCCGTATTTATCTTTTAGAGCATCAACCATCATGTCAGAGAATCTGGGTACTCCCGGTCTTGCACCAATAAGTTTGGAAGAGTTTGCTCCAACTGTTATGGAGTCACCAAAGAATACTATGTTCAATGGCTCTTTATTCTCCAGTTTGGCCAATGTTTTTGGCAATTTGTCTCCTTGGGCCTGAGGTACTTCTTCCTTCCAACCATCTATATGTATGTAGGTTACAACAAGGTGGTGCCTGTGGAAAGTATCCCCTTCTCCAAATCTGATATAGCCACCACCGGTTCTTCCAAAAACATCAGATCCGATAGTTCCGTTTGCAGGGTACATCCAGCTGTATTTTACAGTCTTTATATTGCCATCTTTCTTTATTCTCAGCATGCCATCAACCAGTTCATAGTCCACATTCTCTACATAAGTATTTCTCAGGGTTGCATCATGTACGGCAATAATTTTTTCCGCTTTATACAATAGAGGAATGTCATCGATGGAACCGTCTTCATTTTCCAATGGCAATACCGATTCATTGTACACAATATTGCCTTCCCAATATGGAATTGTGTATTTTTTAAGATCATACTCTGAAGAGTCCAAATCTTCCTCAGTATATTGGGCAAGTACCTCTTCCAGTGTCGGCGGCTTTGTAGGCTCCGGCGTTGGAGATGCTTTTGGATCTTTTTCTCCTGTCGTACTGCAAGATACAGTTGTTAAAGTCAGTACGAGTACTACGAACAATTTCAATGTCTTTTTAAACACTTATGACCTCACCTTTCTAATTCTTGTCAATTCAGTAACATATTACAATTACAGGCGCAAATAAAAAATGCGAGCAATCGCAACTTCTCAAATTAACTATAACATTTTTAATTCTTTTTGCAAGTACTTTTTCTAAAATCATACTCTTGTTTCCAACGCATTGTGCCAAATCTCTTTTTATTTTCATTTATAATAACTTAACAAAATGTGGTTTGCTTTTACATCAAATTATGTTAGAATAAGCTAGTGTTGAAAAAGTATTTCATCATGAAAAATTATCAAGAAAATCATTTTGTCAACGATAATGCTTCCTTAATACATTTTATCAAAAAAAATCTCATATAATTTCATTTTTCAAACTGAACAAGAACAAGTGTAAAAAAGTCATTGACAAATTCTTATTTTCCTATAGAATAAACATGCCAATTTAAATTATTAAAAGAGGAAGGGATAACAAATCATGAAAAAAGTTTTAAGTTTTGTAGTAGTAGTAATGATTCTCGCTTCATTCGCAGTTATGCCTGCAATGGCCGAGGATACAAACTTGGCACTTGGCAAAAGTGTCATTGCTGAATCCGATTACCCTGGAACTAATCCAAGTAAAGAAGATTTAATATTCTTTTCAGCTGCATATCTTACAGACGGAGAAAATCCTATATGGGATGGTGTAAGTCAGGATGTACATCTTTGCTGGTATGCTGAAGCACAAACACAGGATACAGATATCAAACTTACCATGGATCTGGGAGATGTATATGCATTAAGCAAATTTGTTTTGTCACCATCAAGTTTTCTCGACGGTCAGAGCTTTCCTTCCGATTTTGACATTCTTGTTTCCACAGATGGAAATGAATGGACAAAAGCAGGTGAAGTTAGAGATCGTTCTGGCGCTATGTCAGAAAGCATGGTTTTCAACACTGACAAGGAAGCTCGTTATGTAAGAATACATATTACAAAAATGAGTCCTGTTCATGATGCAGTCTTCTACTATGCAGGAATTTCTGAATGGGAAGTTTATGGCGGACCTGTAACAGCTCCAGAAACTGAGCCAGAAACCGAGCCAAACCCAGGAACAAACGACCAGTCATTTACATGGTTGGTAGTTGCTATCGCTGCACTTGTGCTCGCATCTGCTGCATTTGTTTGCATGCGTAATCGTAAAGAAGCTGATGTATTCTAAATTCTAAAACTCAGCTAATATGATTGACGTCAATCATTATTGGTTGACGTCGTTTTTATATTGAAGATTTACATTTTTTTAGTTGACAATTTAACATTTTCGTGTAAAATTACTTTGTTAAAAATATACACTATTAAAAGGATGGATGATCAGTAATGAAGAAAATAATTTGTTTTGTTGCAGCACTAATGATACTTGCTTCAATAGCAGTAGTGCCTGCAATGGCAGAAGAAGAGAACGTAGCACTTTATAAATATGTTTATTGCGAGTCTGATGACCCTAACACTAACCCAAGCATGGAGGGACTTGCATTTTTCTCCGCTGACTATCTTACAGACGGCGAAGCTCCTGTGTGGGACGGTGTAAGTCAGGACACTCCACTCTGCTGGTATGGCGCATCAGCAACTCAAGATACACATATAACAATTACTGTTGACCTTGAGAACCTCTATGCTCTCAAAAAAATCGTTTTGGTTCCTACAAGCTTCCTTAACGGAATGAACATGCCAACAGACTTCAAAGTTCTTGTTTCCAAGGACGAAAGCGACTGGGTAACAGTTGGTGAAGTTACTGGCCGTTCCGGAGCTACATCTGAAAACTTCGTATATGAATTTGAAGAAGAAGCTCGCTTTATCATGGTTTCAATAACCAAAATGAGCAGTGTTAAAGACGATAACTTCTATTATTCAGGTATTGCTGAAATTGAAGCATACGGCGATCTTCTAACTACTCCATCACCGGAGCCAACAGAAGAACCACAGGAGACACCAGCTGGAGAAGCTACTGAAGCGCCTTCAGAGACCACTCCTGCTGCTACCGATGACAAATCAGACGAAAAAGATGACAAGAAGTCAGATTTTCCTGTTGTTCCTGTTGCCATCGCAGCTGTTGCAGTTGTAGCGATTGTTGTAGTTGTTGTTATCGTTAAAAAGAAGAAGGCATAAGTACAATACATAAATTGCCTCATCAAAAAAGAAAGTAGAACATCCTGTTCTACTTTCTTTTTTCATTACGAATCTAAACATAGTATTTGTGATCAGATTATAATCAGCAATCCTCCCTTTAATTTGCATGAATTATTTTTCTGGTTTACAATCCCAGCATTGTACTTCTATATGAATTGGAGGAAAAAATGAAGAAAAAAGTTATCTTAAGTTTTTTATTGATATATTTGCTTGTATTTTTAAACGGATGTATTGTCCAGACAAATGATATCATTACACCCTCTAGTATATTAACGCCTACACCTTTTACAAGCAATAGTACCAGCATAATCCCTACAGACACACCGCAACTTGCATAATGTGCATTTCATAGATGTCGGACAAGCAGATGTAATATTTATTAACTATGGAGATCTAGATATTTTAATTGACGGCGGCAATAACAGCGATGGGGATCAAATAGTAAGCTATTTGGAATCTCTTAATACAGATGATATTGAACTAATGGTGGCTACCCATCCGCACGAAGACCATATCGGAGGCCTTGATATAGTCATCGACAGATTCGAAGTTGAAAAAATCATTAAACCCGCGTTATCAGAAAATACAAAAACATGTAAAGATTTTGAGCTTGCGATAAGCCGCAAGAACATACCTGTGGAGAATCCTGCGCAGTGAACGGTAATCAAAATTGATAATCTTGAATTAATAGTATTAAGCGACAAGGATAAGAATTATTCGGAAACCAACAATTTTTCCATTGTAATAAAGATGATATATGGTAATACGTCATTCATATTCACTGGAGATGCCGAGGATAAGGTTGAACATGATATACTGGCATCCAATCTTGACCTAAAGGCTGACGTATTGAAGGTAGGTCATCATGGATCAACTTCCTCAACAACGGCATTGTTCCTGAACAAAATAAAACCTGCCTATGCAGTTATCAGCGTTGGTGAAGGAAACAGGTATGGTCATCCGGATGATATTATTATGCAAAGATTAGCCTTGCATAAGGCAACAACGTTAAGAACAGATGAGTTGGGAACCATTATCTTCACATCAGACGGTACGAATCTGACATACACAACAAGCAATACTCCTGGACCAACCCACACAAAAACGCCTGCTCCTGCAACTGAGACACCAAGCAATGCAACTCCAGAACCTTCATCCCCCGTGGTAATATCAGCTTTAGATAAGATAGCTGAATACGTTAGCATTACCAATAATTCAGATAGCGACATTGACATGACAGGGTGGAAAATTCTTTCGGTAACTGGCAATCAGCAGTATAATTTTTCTTCAGGATATCTGTTGAAAGCCGGATCGACTATTAATATTGCTTCTGGAGGAGCAGATGGTGATCTCATCTGGACTAAAGCCAATATATGGAACAATACCAGCAGCGACCCTGCAGAGTTGTATGACAATACAGGTAAGCTTGTATCCAGGTATGATGATTAAATAAGTTTTTGATATTGACAGAAGCCAGTAATCTGAATATAATATCCTAGTAAAATGATTTCAACCAAGGGCCCCTGCGCACCAAAGGGGCCCTCTTTTTTTGCAATTCCTGCCTGTTTATAAACGGCTCAAAACAATACAAAAATGACCCACCAGGCAATCAATTATGCACTATGGGTCACGTGTTCGGATTATACTGTAATGGTGGGCCATCAGGGACTCGAACCCTGGACCAACCGGTTATGAGCCGGTTGCTCTGACCAACTGAGCTAATGGCCCGAACTCTTTCGCCGCTCACAGCGACAAAAGATATTATATACAAGACTTTGCAAATTGTCAATAGCAGTTATCAAAATTTTTGCCTCGTTTCTTATCCTAAACCTTGCATATAATCTTCCTGGTATATGATGTGGGAGATGCAAATCTACCTTTATTAATATCTTCTTCTGTAAAACACGCCATCAAAATCTCTTTAGCCCCATATCGCTCCCTGTCATACACCATCCAAGTACGGCCACCCTCACCCTCAACCACATCAGGGTACGATACATCGGACCTTTCATCTATCAACAGCTTGTAATCAACAGACACGCCATTATTTGTGGACACCATGGCTGTCAGATGGGATCGTCCTGTAAAGTTATGATGATTCACAAATAATATAT
>JAAYLF010000186.1 GCA_012522035.1 Clostridiaceae bacterium | reverse complement strand
ATCTTCCTGTAGTCTCATTGCTTCCTGCTTTTGTTATAACTTCATGATTCCCTGCTTTTTCTGAGGATTTAATATCTCCTGCTCTTCTTATAATTCTGGCTATACCGGTTTTTAAGTTTAATTCTCTTTGTATGTACTCATTTACATTATCCAGCTTGAATACAAACTCACCTGCTACCTGATAAGGATCTACTTTATTTTTTATTTGCGATATGCCACCTTCTCCACTGAGGAATGTATTCGCCAGAGAAGTAGCCTTGAAATATTCTTTATTTTTCAGAAGTTCTCTTATCACAGGCAAATATTTCGCACCTTCATATGCTTTTCTATTTCTATTAACGCCTCTCCATAACCATTCATGATTGAGAGTTAGAATGTCTGATGCATAGCTACCCCATACCATAGCGGCAAGTCGTCCGTTGCCGATTGGTAGTCCTTCCATCCATTCTTTGGGAGGAGTTTTATATTTCAGTATGTTACTTGGAGGAATTTTGCATTTTACCCAGCTACTCATAGACACTACCCCTTTATGCACCTTTATTCACATTTAGGCCTTACACTTCTAGGTCTTACACTTCACATTTGTATGTTACACTTTATGTGTCTGTATCTTGAGTTTTACATCTGTATCTTTCGCTTCACATTTGGATCTAACGCTTCATCTGTTGAAAAATCAAATTTTACGCTTAAATTCTTATCAATTAGATATAACAGTTCATCTGGTGAAACAAAAGTATCAGGTTTAAACTCATCACTGTTAACATAGTTGATCATTGCTCCCAACAAATACATCGCTGCCGGATCTGTTTCGCTAAGATTAAGGGTGCATACAAGCAGTTTGCCTTTGCTCACTCCCAGCTCAAAAAGACTTGCTTGTTTGCGTATCAGCTTGAATGAGCTGACTACTTCTATTATTGGTTTGAATGGGATGTTAAGATCATTAAATAGTACTGCATTTCCTTCTTCAATCATATTATAAAACTGCCAGTCGCAAAATCCCTCGTGAGGGAAACGGTTCATCAGAGGATGATCTTCTATAACCGTAGCAAGGTTTCCCTGTACTCTTCCGGCTATTGATATCTGAAAGGTTGTTGGCAGTACTGGGAAGGGTTTATTTCCAAGAAGGATAACACTTCCTCCCTTTGCTATGAATTCTACAATATCTTTGTCAAGTTCCGATACAATCCTTATAGTGTTTGTATTGTTTATATTGTTTGTATTCTTTGTGATGTTTGCATTGTTTGCATCGTTTGCATTGTTTGCAAAGTTTGTATTGTATTTGATGTTTGTGATGTTTATATTGTTTGTATTGTTTATGATGTTCCTGATGTCTGCACCGTTTGTGCTATTTACTTCATCATTATTAGTTAATTGAGCCTTATTAGTTAATTGAACCTTGTTAAATATACTTTTATACTTTTCGGATATTGATGGTTCAGTGGTTACATTGATATCTGACGGCACGGGAGTAAACTCGGGAAATACCCAAAAATCCCATTGGTTTGTTATATCATATTCTCTGCCAGACAAACGTGCATACAGTGTTATCTTGGAAGGTATGTCTATTTCAGGAGCAGTAAATGTGATAGTCATTAACTTTTCAATTTTACCATTGGAGATATTTTGTACTTTTGCTTCTCCTCTTTGATATATATGATGTTTATCATCAGCTAAATACCAGTCGACGCGGCCTTCTGCCAGTGGACCTTCTCCAAATAAAGATGAATACAAATCCAGTGATAAGACGTCACCTGATTTTAGATTGCGATTATTGGTGCAGTCCAGTAATATTACACTTTCACTGTTATATTCTAAAACATCTTCAACGCTTTCGCCGGGCTTTAGTTCGTAAAATTCATTCATAACTCCACAAGGATAACCGCTACGATGCCAATGGTGATCTATCGCACCTAATAAATCATAGCCTGCAATATATTTGCACATCCTGGCTGTTTCCACACAATGCTTGCGAAGTATTCTCATCCATGCACAGGAGTTTTTATAATATAATGGAGCTCTGGAAAGTAAGCCTTCTTTTTT
>JAAYLF010000185.1 GCA_012522035.1 Clostridiaceae bacterium | reverse complement strand
GGTAAAGGGAGACGTGGGGTATATTGAGATATATGAGACTCCATATGATGCCAATTCAATTGTCTCCCATATCCCAAATGGAGAGACTTTGGTTGTTCATGGCTGGAGACCAAGCCTTGGCAAGATGGCTTATGAAAGGGAGATTGTAATAAAGTTTTTAAAGGATTGCGATTACAATCTGATTGCCAAAGAGTACAGAAATTATGTGAAATTACAAGGAAAGCTCATTACCTTGAAGCAAAAGATGGAAAAGAACCCCAATGTTGCAAAACTTGTTGGAACGCCAGTTATCCATACAGCAATTGCAATATACATAAAGCCGGGCACCCATTATTATGATCCGGACAGGCCTGAGCATAACGAGCATTATGCATCTTTTTACAAAAGGGCTGAACAGTTGAGAACACTTAAGGAGAAGGGTGTGGAAAGGGCATACCTACATCTGGACGGCTGGGGCAAAAGGGGATATGACAATCTGCATCCTGATGTATTTCCGCCCTATGAAAAAGCAGGAGGCGCAGAAGGAATGAAACATCTTTCAAACACATGCAAGGAGCTTGACTATGTGTTTGGAATACATGACCAATACCATGACTACTATTACGATGCCGAGAGCTTTGATATTGAAAATGCAATAATAGATACCTTTGGGGAGAGGGAATATATTAATTACTGGTATGGGGGAAAGCAGACTCTTCTGTGTACAAAGCTTGCCCAATATTATGTAAAGAGAAACTACAAAATTTTCAAGGAACTTGACATAGACATAGAAGGTTCCTATCTGGATGTGTTTGGAGTTGTGGCAATAAGGGAGTGCGCTCACAAGGAGCATATGATGACAAGAAGGGAAAGTGCGGAGTATAGGATAAAATGTCTTGAGATTCTTGATGGACAGGGCATCATAACCAGCTCTGAAGAGCCTTGTGATTTTATACTTCCTTCGATGGCACTTGTCCACCATGCTCCTTTTGCAGTAGAGGAGATAGGAAGCTATGAAAGCGAGGCGATAGGTATTCCCATTCCTCTTTTTAATCTTGTTTATCATGATTGTGTCGTGATACCTTGGATGGGCCTTGAAGGTGGTGGATGGAATCTGCCAAAGGATGATTGGGGATTATTGCACGCCTTGTTGAATGGAGATACCATTTACTACGATATTTGTGAAAAGAGTGGGAATATTGAACTTGGGAAGGTTGCACTTGACCTTCATGAAAAGGTTTGTCTGGAAGAGATGGTCAAGCATGAGTTCCTGGATGAGACATACAGAAAGCAGAAAACCACCTTTGCTGATGGCACTTGTGTGTATGTGGACTTTGATGAAAGGACATGGAGGATAGAGCAGAAGTAGGCAACCTTGCTAGAAAAACAAGGCTGTAGTATAATTTAATAAATCTACTGAGGAGAAACCATGTAAAGGATATGCAGGGTATACGGTATTATCACGATGTAAAGCAGACAAAAAATATATGTATAGATGATGTAAACTATCTGAAGGAAAGCCCCAACTGGATCAATCACTTTCAAGGAATGCTTGATGGAAGGATGCCTCTCAGTCAGTATAAGGGCGCATACATCCATCGTATTGCCGCATACAATCCACCACTGTATTATGAGCCGGTATACAACAAGAAGCATTATGAAATGATTCTTGAGTTTTCAGCAGATTTTCATGAAGATGAAAGGGCATGGATGGCTCTTTTTATAGGTGTGAGAAATTCATCAATCGTTCCTGGAGAAGCAAATCCAAACAAATTCACGGATAATTTTTTTGCATCGTTTAGAGAAAAGCCCCTTGCCCATATTTTTCATGGCATTAAGAAAGACTGGCCTGTTGGTTCATGCAAAGTGTCTTTGCAGGAAGGGTTTAGGAG
>JAAYLF010000184.1 GCA_012522035.1 Clostridiaceae bacterium | reverse complement strand
GTATATTTCATTAAAAAAGCTGTTTATGTCCTGGTCGACCACTTTATCACCGCCTTCAATATATAAGTGTAAATTCATCTAAAGAAAGTTTCAAAGGCTTTACTAATTTTAAGATTTATGGAATAATAATGCAAAATTAAAAAAGGAGTTTCTGGTATGAAAAGAAAATATGTGTTGATGATTTTTATCCTCATTGGTGTTTTTCTATTGACCTCTTGTGGTAACACAGTAAGTTAAAGTGAGGCAAAAGAATTTACTACTGATTTTCTTGAAGCTATTGCAGCAAATGAATACGACAAAGCCGAAGAGCTTTTGCATCCTGATGCAAAGGAAGATGAAAATGTAATTGAAGATTTCGTTAATCAGCTGGCTGACAATAACATTATTCTTTCCGGGGACGTAACCAATTTAAAAACCACCAGTATATCTATCTCAGCTTATTCGTCTGAATACAAAGGGTCTTCATGTAAAATAGGAGGAACGGTGAAGGTAGGCGGAGTTACATACAAATACATATGCCTTGTAGTAAACAACAAGACAGGAAAAGGCATATATGCATTCAATATTGAAAAGGATTAACAAAAAGACGCCAGCCTTTATCGGCTGACGTCTTTTTAAATCATATCCCGATATATCTCTTCACATTGTTATAACATACATCCTTGACCAGCTGGATTGCCGTTTCGCCTCCAGGATATTCTCCTCCTACAACGTATCGTGATACTACAGAACACAAAATACGTCTAAAATAATCAAAGCGGACGTATGAAGTAAAGCTTCTGCTGTCTGTCAGCATGCCTATGAAGTTGCCTAAAAGGCCGCTGTTTGCTGATATGGTAAGCTGCCTTTCAATCCCCTTAACATGGTCGTTAAACCACCAGGCAGAACCCAGCTGCATCTTCCCTGGTATTCCCTCTGAAAAAGAACCAATAACTGTGGCAATCATATTGTCAGCAACTGGATTCAATGAATAGAACACCATCTTGGGCAGTCCCGTCTGGGTGTTTGCCCTATCCAGAATATCAACAAGTTTTTCTGCTGTTACAGCGGAACCAATGGTGTCAAAACCAGTATCGGCTCCTATTCTCTTAAACATGTTTGTGTTCGCATTTCTTAGGGGCGACATGTGAAGCTGCATGGTTATATCATGCTTTTTGTACAAACCAATAAAGAACAGAAGCATGAAATCCACATATGCATCCATTTCGTTTTGATCAAGCAGCATGCCTTTCAACTTCTTTTCAAAAGCACTTTTTGCTGCCTCATAATTACCCTGTGCTTTTGGGAAGTTGGAAACTGCATGATCGGACACCTTGCAACCTGCATCGATAAAATAGCAAAGCCGGTCTTCTGCAATCTTCAACAAGGAATCAAAGGAATCTGCTCCAAGTCTTCCAATATACCCGGCAAAGTCTTCCTTCTCGATATACATTATTCTGTCCGGTCTGTATGTTGGACGCACCTTTGTTTTGTAATCCTTAAGCTTCTTATGATATTCCAAATCATCTATCGGATCATCCGTTGTACATACAACCTCCACATTAAAGAGCTCTAGCATCTTTGAAGGACTGTACCCTCTCTCTTTTATCACCTTGTTTGCCTTCTCCCATACTTCCTCGGCATTGTCAGCACAAAGAGGTTCTCTAATGCCAAATACGGTCTTCAGCTCCATATGTGCCCATTGATATATTGGGCTGCCTGGAAGCTTTGGCAATATTGAGGCAAAGGCAACAAACTTGTCATGCATGCTGGCTTTCCCTGTTATCAGCTCTTCCTTGATTCCACACTGTCTCATGGCACGCCACTTGTAATGGTCGCCACCAAGCCACATTTCACCAATATTGTCAAACTGCTTATCCTCAAAAATGTCCTTTGCAGACATGTGGCAGTGATAATCATAAATGGGCAGATCCTTTACAGCATTATACAATTCCACTGCTACTTCATTTTCCAAAAAGACATCTTCTCCGTAAAATTCTTTCATAAGTCACCTACTCCGTTGCTATTTAATCTTTTCAGGCTCACCGTAAGTATGTCCTTTTGTGTCTACAGTAACCTTTTTTATAACCACTGGGTCCTCAGGCCTTTCCTTGTTCGTTGGTACAGTACCAATATCAAAAATCACATCCATGCCGCTTATCACTTTGCCAAATGCAGCGTAATCTCCATCGAGAGAAGCGTGGTCTCCAAGCATTATGAAAAACTGGGAGCCTGCAGAATTGTATGAGTTTGATCTTCTGGCCATGGATATTACTCCCTGGGTGTGTTTTAGATTGTTCTTGCTATATCCATTTGCCTTGAACTCACCCTTTATCGTATATCCCGGACCTCCTGTACCATCGCCGTTTGGATCTCCTCCCTGGATTACAAAACCAGGAACAACTCTGTGAATTGTAAGGCCGTCGTAAAAGCCCTGTTCAATCAGATGGATGAAGTTCTTTACAGTATTTGGAGCAACCTGAGGATAAAGTTCAATTTCCACAACCCCAAAATCTTCAAACTCCATCGTAACAACTGGATTATCCACATTTGAATAATCCTCTTTCTTTTTGCATCCTGCAAATGCAAACACAATACAAAAAGAAAGCAATAGCAATACCATTCTTCCAGCTATTCTATTCATGTCAATCCTCCTGAATATTGTAATAATTTATCAAGCAGCCCGAAAGCAGAATTTCCCTTTCATTATCTGACAAATCATTCAGACAAAGGGTAATGTCTCTTACGCCGTCTATGCCGTACACTTTTGCGTTAACTTGCTCGCTTCCGTCCTCTACAGCCTTCCTGATACCTTTAATAAATATTCTGTCACCAACATTGAACTCAACATGTTCTCCGTTCAATGTAGTAAAAGGCAGAATTCCCCAGTTGATAAGGTTGCTTCTGTATCTCTTTGTTGCATAAGCACATGCAATATTGGCATATCCGCCCAGTACTTTCTGGCAGGAAGCTGCCTGCTCTCTTGCAGAACCGTCCCCCGGCCTTATGGCATACACAACACTTCCTATCTGAGTATTGGGAGCAAGTTCTGCCGCATCACCTATACCACTAAATACATCCTCCAGCTTGTCATACTCGCCATTTAGTCTTGCTTTTTCATAAGCTTTAATACGTTTTGCCCTTCCAACATAACCC
>JAAYLF010000183.1 GCA_012522035.1 Clostridiaceae bacterium | reverse complement strand
GAGGTAATATGTCACATACCTTGAGGAGGTGAATGTGGTGAAAAAGGTAACAAAAATAAAAGAAACGAACAATCGGCTTCAAAAAAAGCTAAAACTGCGGGTGGCTGCTTATGCTAGGGTATCAACAGATAATACGGAACAGCTAATCAGCCTGGAAGCACAGAAGGTCCATTATGAAGCTTATATTAAAGCGAACCCAGACTGGGAATTTGTTGGCATTTATTTTGATGAGGGTATTTCAGGCACGAAGAAAGAGAATAGAACAGAACTACTTAGGCTTATTTCTGACTGTGAGAACAAGAAGATAGATTTTGTAATTACAAAATCTATCAGTCGATTTGCCAGAAATACAATAGACTGTTTAGAGATTGTAAGGAAGCTAACTGATCTTGGAGTGTTCATTTATTTTGAAAAAGAGAACATCAACACACAGTCTATGGAAAGTGAGCTTATGCTGACCATTCTAAGTAGCCTAGCAGAGAATGAATCTATCTCAATTTCTGAGAATAATAAATGGTCCATTCAAAAACGGTTTAGAAATGGAACCTACAAGCTTTCTTATCCTCCCTACGGTTATGATTATATAGATGGGCAGATTGTAGTGAATAAAAAACAGGCCGAGGTTGTTAAACGGATTTTTACAGATGCCTTAGCAGGTAAAGGAACGCAGAAAATTGCACAAGAATTAAACGATGAGGGTGTACGTACTAAAAAAGGCGGTCAATGGAGAGGAAGTACTATCCGAGGTATTTTACGGAATGAAAAATATACTGGAGATGTAATCCTTCAAAAAACATACACTGACGATAATTTCACTAGACGAACCAATAAGGGAGAGAAGGATCAGTTTCTTATCGAAAATAATCATGAGGCAATTATTAGTCATGAAGAGTTTAAGGCAGTGAATCTTGCAATCGAACAGCGAGGAAAAGAAAAAGGCATCAAGAGTGGCAATAGCAAGTATTTAAATCGCTATCCCCTTTCTGGAAAGATTCAATGTTCTGAATGCGGGAGTACTTTCAAGCGAAGAATCCATGGAACTAAGAACAATAAATATATTGCCTGGTGTTGCTCCAAACATATCACTAATATAGAGGAATGCTCCATGATTTACATTCGGGAGGATAGCATCCATCAAGGCTTTGTGACGATGATAAATAAGCTCATCTTTAGTCACAAAGTTGTTTTGAGGCCTTTGCTTCAGAAACTGAAACTCATGAATTATTCAGATAATCTGATTCGGGTTCAGGAAATTGAATCGAAGATGGAGAAAAATGCAGAGCAACTTCAGGTATTGATTAACCTCATGACAAAGGGATACTTGGAGCCTGCTCTTTTTAATAAGCAAAACAATGAGCTTCGCTCTGAAGCAGAGAAGCTGAAAGATCAAAAAGAAGCACTCTACCGTTTCATCAATGGTGGAATGACTAAAATAACAGAATTAGAAAGACTTATCAAATATGTTTCAAAGTCAAAGAATATTGAAAGTTTTAACAAGGAAGTATTCGAGCAGTTTGTTGAAAAGATAGTTGCTTTTTCGCCAACAGAAATAGGCTTTAGCCTAAAGTGCGGCTTATTACTTAAGGAAAGGATGGAGAGATAGATGCCTCATGTACCATATGGATATACGATTCAAGATGGAAAAGCGGTGATTGACCAGCTACAAGCAGAGCAGCTAAAGAAGCTATTCAAAGCATATCTTTCAGGTCTTTCCTTGAAGGATG
>JAAYLF010000182.1 GCA_012522035.1 Clostridiaceae bacterium | reverse complement strand
TTACTGGGATCAATGTATTGGATGCTCTGTACTTAACAGAACGAGAACTTGACAATTTATTTGATTCTACTATCCTAATCGACTACTAAGGTACTATGTTTTGAGTTGAACGACGGAAGTCAGGTAGCATGTTTTCCTGTTTCTACAAAGCCGAACTACAGAAAAACAAAGATCCCATTTGATAACTTAACACATCAAAACACTTACTATATATATCTGCATATACATTATTTGCACAAACATCTGTACAATAATCAATCAGGACTTTATGGGTAGTTTGATAAAGTCATTGCAAAAAGGAGAATAAGAAATATGATATAGTAAACTGGCAACTTTCGTTGCCAGAAAGCAATAAGAGGTATTTTTTCTTCTGTGAAGGGGTGTTATATGACTCTTTTACGGGTACAGTATAGAGTATGCTGTATGTAAAAAATATGTGCACTACAATTGGGAGGTTTTTATGAAAAAAATAATATACACAACATTTATATTGCTACTTGCCTTACTCATACCTACAGCATGTGTAAGCGACAAAAAGATAGAACATAAGGAGCCGGAGATGAAACTTGAGGATATTGTTGATTTTGTTCTTGAAATAGAAGAGGATAGAGAAATCAGGATACTGCAGCTTACCGACACGCAAATAATCGATGCAGGACAGTGCAGGACTGAAGACAGATTGAATTCCACTGCTAAACAAAGGTGGGCAACCAATACCATAGAATCAAACTGCTTCAACTACATAAGGGACACCATTGAGATGACCAACCCTGATTTGATTCTAATTACAGGCGATATCATATACGGTGAATTTGACGATACAGGCGAGTCTCTTTTAAAGCTGACAAGATTCATGGACTCTTTTAAAATACCTTGGGCGCCTATCTTTGGCAACCATGAAAATGAAAGCGCCAAGGGTGTTGACTGGCAGTGCGAAGTTTTGGAAAATGCCGAATACTCCTTCTTCAAGAGAGGAAATGTAACCGGCAACAGCAACTATACCATAGGTATTGTGCAAAACGACGAACTCAAAAGAGCCATCTACATGATGGACTCCAACGGTTGCGGCAACACTGATGACCCAAGTGTCAAAAAGACAGTTGGCTTTGCTGAAGATCAGCTGGCATGGTTTGAAGAAACAGCAAAGAAAGCTGAGCAGTATGCAGGCGACAAGGTAAAGAGCTTTGTCTGCTACCACATACCAACCATAGAATTTGGTCAGGCTGCGGTTGCTGCAGGCTATCAGGAGACTCCCACCCAGACAACTTCATATATCATAGGAAAGCATGTGGAAGCAAAGAATGGCGACTTTGGCAAAAAGAGCGAACCCTTTGCAGGAATGCATGAAGTGCCTGGTCTTCTTGATCTGTTCAAGGAACATAGTGTAGATGGCGTGTTTGTTGGCCACTGCCACCAAATCAGCACCAGTGTTCTTTACGAAGGAATCAGGTGGACCTTTGGTCTTAAAACAGGCACCTATGACAGCCACGACACCAAATACCTAGGCGGCACTTACATTGAAGTAAAAACGGACAACTCCTTTACAGTTGAGCACAAGCATATGGATGCGTACAAGATAGAACCTGACACATACCAGCACATATATATGGACTAAAAAAGTTGAAAAAAGCAACATCTTTTGTACCTCGTATATGT
>JAAYLF010000181.1 GCA_012522035.1 Clostridiaceae bacterium | reverse complement strand
TTTTGCTGATAACATCAAAAGGTTCTGTTTCCAAAACATCATATTGGGGTAAAGCCTCAATCACCGCATCATCCCTGTTTGTTCCGACAACCCTGTAGTTATACTCATAATCATCGAAAATGATCATCCACTCATTGTCGCCCTTGTACTCCAGTGTTGCATCCAGCTTGTCCCTGTCTATGAAATAAAACTCATACTCTGTAAAATCGTCTTTTGTATCCCCCTTGACATACCTCACTTTATCAACCACGCCCTGTTGGTTGCCCATGTTCCATCTGACAAGGAAGGTCAGGATGCTTATGCAAAGCATGCATCCCAGCAAAATGGCAATATTCCTGCCTTTATTCACACAATCACCTCATTTGTCCGCATTCAGATAAAGCTCCAGAGCAGTCTTGGGACTGTCCTCGCCTTCTTTGTTCTTTACAGGAGCAAACTCCTCTTCCCTTTTGACTCTCAATATGGCAATATCATCAAAGTATGAAAAGGCATCGAATATGAAAGCTTCAAACTTGTATGCATTTGGCTTGTCCGCTAAAACCTTTTCGCCCTTTTCATTTATATAATCAGTCTTCTTTAAGGCCACATGATATGGAAGGCCCCTGCCACCCATTTTCTCAAAAACCGAGATATTGAACAGATTCAGCAAAATGTGGGCGTCTCCATATACCAGATTCCCTTTTTCATCCCTCATATTGGCCATTTCCTCCGATATCTCAGTGTACTCAATAACGGAAGGCTTTCCTTTTATCTTGCAAAATACTCCTACCTTTTCTGAAGGGCCTCTTTTCACAAGCGATTTGCAGCCTATCATGCTGCCCTTTTCGCTAACATAACCCAGAAACATAAGGTCATTGGGTCTTGTAAGCACATTATCAATTCCGCAGGTAAATATCCACTTTATATTCCTTCTTTTCATATCACCAAGAACACCGGATTCAATCATGGCTCTGAATATTCCGCCATGACCGTCAGCGCCTTCCTTGATGCGGTTCTTTTCCTCAAGAACAATCCTGCCGTTTTCCAGCATCATAGGCAGCATTCTTTGTGTGAAGAATATTATATTTTCCTTGTCGTATCCAAAATAGTTGTTTGCTTCAAAAAATGCTTTTGTATCCGCATCATTTTCCTTGCTGGTCATAATATACCAAGGGACATTGAATCCCATGTTCCTAATTCTTTCACACTGTATTTCAAACAGGGATTTTCCAATTCCAATGTCAAAAGTGCCTTTGGGTCCGGTATGACCAAGCCTTGTACCCTGCCCGCCTGCCATTGTAACAACCGCATATTCACCATTTTCACAGATTTTTCTTCCTATTGCCTTGTAGCGATCTTTGTTCACGCTTGATATTTCATCTTTGTCGGTATATGCCATTGGCTGGATGTCACTTGGATCGGTTTTCTCATCACTTCCTTTTTGAGCCATCTCATAAAGCTCGCTTATTAACTCAAAATCAATCCCCTTTATCTGCGATATCAGATTCGTCTTGCCATCTTCATCCAGTTCGTCATAAAAGCCAAGCAAATGTTCCTGATTGTACTTTTTTAGCATCTTAACCAAATCCACCAAACTATCAACCCCTAAAAGTATTCTTAAGTACATCTAATGCAATACCACATATATGATACCTCTTGTTCCACAAACGAGCTCTTGCAGAATGCTGTCATTCATCCCGTGCATATAATTATACAGAAAATAGAAGAGCTGTGCAAATGCTACAGCCCTTATGAACAAAACTGGCAATGCAACCCAGGAGGATTTTGCAGCCTCCAGGGTTGCATTTTTTCTTCTAAAAATAACTGTTCAAATGTTGCAGCATAAATCTGTTTCTTGGCTCGACAAAATCCCTGTACGTATTAATCAGGCTTTCCGAGCTTCTCATCTCTCCGCCATAGTATCCCCAGAACTGCTGCATATCCTTCATTCGCTCATACATGAATTTGTCAAGAAGATTGTTTACAGCTTCCTTGGTTAATATTTCAGTGCACAATTTCCTCATGTATTCCTTGAATCTGCTTGCAAACTCCTTGTTCCTTACACAGCTTCTGAAGACCTGCCCTATTGCAGGCTCATTGAAACTCATTCCACTATTCAGAACAGCTTCATACGAGTTGTGATGCGGAGATGTAAATGCCGCCTGGATGTCCAGGTCTTTCAGTATGAATCTCCATTTTCCATCCATGCCATAGACACTGTTGTTCGTAGGTCCTGTGTACTTCCAGGCAAGAACATTGTTGTGCGGCCAGTCGTTGTTTGCTATGTACATTTGATATGCCATGTACTTGATAAAATTGTCCACATCAATTATTGCTTCTATTTCAGAAATATCCCTCTTGGAAAAGTCTGTACTTATAAGCTTACGCATATCCTTTCTGAACTCGTCAAGGCCTTCTTCCGGACCATCTGTCAGCTTGTATGAAAATGTAAAGCCGGTGCCGGATGCAATACTTACCATCGTAACATGATCTTTGGGTATCTTGTAGTGAGCTTCGATATAGTCCGCATCTATGGATTCACGCATGTTCATAAGAGAATAGTATTTTCCATTTATGTATACCACACAGGGAGCGGAATCCTGGAAATCAACTCCCGCCATGCCTCCAAGCTTATGCAAAAAGGCATCCTTGAACATGGTTTGTCCAAAGTCATTGGCAGAGTTTCTAAGTATAATCCTTTCAAACTCTTTTATCTTGTTTCCATGCACATCATAAGCAGCATCAAAAAACTCATAAGCAAAGGAGTCGTGCTGCTCGTCATACACGCTTCTAGAAATAATTCTCAAGGATTTTATCGAGTTGTGCCTGGACATGCCGCCTGCAATTCGAACCCCCACATTTTGGTCAATTATCAGCTTCCCTTCCCTGTCGAATATCTGAATGCGGCATGGGCGTTCCCATTCCCTTCCTCTTTGGTTGTAGTTTCTTGGGAACCAGCCATCAATTTCACGTCTGGGGTTTCTGGTGCGTTCATCTTGGAAAGCCTTTCCCTGAATCATTATCCCACGCTCGTAATCATACAGGTCTTCTTCATCAATGATAATTGACACCAGATAGCTTCCAAATTTGTCCTGATAATTCGGTTCCTGGCCTTTTCCGTCAATTGTAAACGTGTAGTAGTAATAATCGCTGACTCTTACATCCCCGTCAAAGGCAGCAGCAATAATCACAGTCATTCTTGATGATTCAATTGCCGACTCCGACTGGCTGGGTATTGCAATGGGCTTGGTATATAGAATGCTCTGTCTTACCCCTTCCTCATCAACCTTGCTCGGATGAGGAAGCTTTCCTCCAGCATACAAATACACTTCTCCTGTAGGAGCAACCTTCTCATCAGGAGAGGTGGACCTTCTTGAAGGACTTGTTATCGTATAATATATCTTCGCGTTTTCATCACTGCACTCAAGAGAAAAATCAAAACCTTCCGGATAGTATCCAGGTTCGTGGGAGCCTGTTATAACAACCTTTATATCTACCGGTTCTTCTGTTGGCTGTGGTGTATTATCCGGCTTTACAACCGGCATCGTACCAAGACTTATACCTATTACTATCAATGTAATTATCGCAACTGATATTGGTACATACAACAATTTAAGCAAATTAGTGTCCGCACTCTTTCTCAAACTTGATTACACCTCTACATATCCTTGTTAATATTAAGAGTTTAGCACCAAAAGCGGACTAAATCAATATAATCTTTAAAAGCAAGTTGCGGCAACCAAAATCTATTGCCGCAACCTGTATGTTCCCTATTCTACTTTTGGAAGCCTTGAAAAACTTGCCTCAAGTTCTTCATCGGTTGGATTGTAATCCACCATTTCGCCTGAAATATAGCTTGAATATGCCGTCATGTCAAAGGTTCCTGTTCCTGTGAGGCCAAACAGTATTTTTTTTGCTTCTCCTGTTTCCTTGCACTTAAGAGCTTCATCGATTGCAACCCTTACAGCATGGCTTGATTCAGGAGCAGGAAGTATGGTTTCATGTTTTGCAAACAGGCAGGCAGCTTCAAATACTGCACTCTGCTCGACCGCCCTGGCCTCATCAATATAGCCGTCATAGTAAAGCTGGCTGAGCATTGGCGACATGCCGTGGTATCTAAGTCCTCCTGCGTGATTTGGTGATGGTTTGAAGTCGCTTCCCAATGTGTACATCTTTGCAAGAGGAGTTACTCTTCCGGTGTCGCAGAAGTCATATGCAAACTTGCCTCTTGTAAATGACGGACATGATGCAGGTTCTACTGCGATAAAGTATGGAGCCTTTCTGCCTGCAAACCTATCCTGCATGAAAGCGCCAATAAGACCACCAAGGTTTGATCCGCCTCCGGCACAACCAATTACTATGTCTGGATACTCATCCACAAGCTCCATTGCCTTCTTTGCCTCAAGCCCAATAATCGACTGATGCAGAATAACCTGGTTCATAACCGAACCCAACACATATCTGCAATCGTCCCTGGACATGGATGCCTCGATGGCTTCAGATATGGCGCAACCAAGGCTGCCGTGGGTGTTGGGATCGTTCTTCAAAATCTCCCTGCCCACCTTTGTTGTTTCACTCGGACTTGGTATAACCTCAGCTCCAAAGGTTTCCATAACAGTCTTTCTGTACGGCTTCTGCTGGCTGCTTATCTTTACCATGTATACCTTTAGGTCAAGACCAAAGTGCGCACACGCCATGGCAAGAGCAGTACCCCATTGTCCTGCACCGGTTTCGGTGGTCAGACACTTAAGTCCCTGTTCCTTGGCGTAATACACCTGTGCAGCTGCAGAGTTCAGCTTGTGGCTGCCGGATGTATTGCTGCCTTCAAACTTGAAATATATCTTTGCAGGTGTGCCAAGAGCCTTCTCCAGATTGTACGCCCTAATCAATGGAGATGGCCTGTAGATCTTGTAAAAGTTCAAAATCCCCTCTGGTATGTCAATATATCTGTCTTGCGTGTTCAACTCCTGCTTTGCCAGTTCCTCGCAAAATATAGGGTACAGATCCGTAACTCCCAATGGTTCCAATGTGGCAGGATTTAAATATGGAGCTGGTTTAACTTTCATGTCCGCCAGCATGTTGTACCACTGTTTCGGCATCTGTTCCTCTGTAAGATAAATTTTGTACGGTACTTTTTTTGACATTTTCAACCTCTCCTTAATTCTATATTTTCCCAATAAAAAAACTCTTGCCCTTGAAATATAAGGACAAGAGTACAATTCTCCTGCGGTACCACCTTAATTGGTCTTTCGACCCGCTCATTCCATACACCATCATGTATGCTCCCTTGATAATGGGTGGAGATCCCATCAGCTACTACTCCAGATTTAATCTGTTTCGGTCTGCCCTCATGAGTCCATTCAGTTGGTACTTAAATACAGCGCTCTCACCATATACGCCGCTCTCTTTGATTCAAGAAGCCAACTTACTCTTCTCAATCACAGGTTTAAATTTTTAATTTTGAGTATTATACAGCAAAGAATAATAATTGTCAACACCCATTTATTAATTAACAGTTTTATGTCGTTAAAATATGATAATGTCTTACTATACCACATGTGATTATGTCCCATGTGGTATAATC
>JAAYLF010000180.1 GCA_012522035.1 Clostridiaceae bacterium | reverse complement strand
GCTATATTGCATGCAGAATACTTGCTGAAAACGGCTTTGAAGCCTATAACCTCAGCGGAGGCTACAGGCTCTATCAGACTGTAATGTATGAAAAACAGCTGCCTGACTTTCCTTGCTATCCTAAAGATTAGACAGGTCTGTATGCAAACAAAAAGTCCACCACCGGCTCTGAAAAAGGTTGAATGCTTTGGATGCGGTGGTCGGAACCGCAATCATATCTGAAATGGTTTGTGGAAGACACCTTGCCGCCATATATGAAGGTGTGGTCTGGTCTATCCTTGGAGCGATGGTTTACAAACACTATGTCTCCAGGCTGCAAGTCTTCCACAATCTCTATTTTCTTGAATCCGTGCTTCTTGCAAAAATCCTCCAGATCCCTCGGGTCCCCTGGAGCCCATACAAACAAACCACTCTGAGTTGGCTGATGTTCCGTATAACCTACCCTGTAAAGAACCCATCCCACCAGCCTGTCACAGCTTATCTTCTTCGCATCATGATTGATTGCAGGATTCACAGGAGCGTCCCCATATGTAAAACTGTTCTTCCTGACATAATCGGTCACATACTTTGCTTCCCGCAATATGTCCATTACCAAAATTGAATACGTTGAATACTTCACTTTGCCAAATGCGTTATACACCCTGTATCCGTACACATAATTGGCATCAGCGCATTTCTTTGCCTCTTCAAAGCTGACAAATTCTCCTTTTTGCATTTCTTTGTCATTGAAAGAAGTCCTTACATAGTATTTGTGTCCACCCATGACAAAAAACAAAACACCTCCCATTGCCAAAAGAAGAATAATTCCTAAAATGACAACCACTTTTCTTTTTTTCATTTCAGTCACCTCTGCCCCCCATTATATATCACACCAATATGTATGGCAAGGCAGAAAAATATCAAGGATTGCTTCCTTGATATTTACACACTCAGTTATTTTCTTGCTATTTCTCTACCAAACTCCACAGCTTTTTCCAAACTCTCATTGTCTGGATGCCAGTTCTGTTCAAACCCCTCATTAATAACTTCAAAACCTGCATCCTCAAGCATACCGTTAAGGAGTCTTACGGACTCTCCCTTCCAGCCATAACAACCGAAAGCACAGCCTTTCTTTTTCTTGAACTTAAGGTCCTTTATCAAATGCATGAAACCTGCCATTGAATGAAGAATACCTCCCATGATGGTGGGTGAACCAACGACTATGGTCTTTGATTTGAACACTTCTGTAATTACATCGTTATCGTCCGTCTTCGCCAGATTGAAAACCTTGACCATTACATCGTTGTCTTCTTCACTTATACCTTTTGCAATATTCTCCGCAAGAGCTTTTGTTCCATTCCACATGGTATCATAGATAATTGTAATTTGATTCTCTTTGTAATCGTTTGCCCACTGTGCATACTTCTCAACAATCTGTACAGGATTATCCCTCCAGATAACACCATGACTGGTGGCTATCATGTCAATTTGCAGATTTAAGGAAATAATCTGCTCAAGTTTCTTTCGCAGTATCGCACTGAATGGGGTCAGTATGTTTGCAAAGTACTTTATGGACTCGTTAAATAAGTCACACTGGTCCACGAGGTCGTTGAACAGCATTTCTGTTGCATAGTGTTGACCGAAAGCATCGTTACTAAAAAGAATGTTGTCTTGAGTCATGTAGCAAGCCATGCTGTCAGGCCAATGCAGCATTGCCATCTCGACAAATACGAGTTCCTTTCCATTGCCCAGATCCAGCTTGTCTCCTGTTTTGACAACATTGAAGTTCCAATCCTTGTGGTATTGTCCTCTCAATGATTTTACGCAGTTGGCAGTGCAGTAAATTGGAGTGTTGGGGATTCTCTCCATCAATTTTACAAGAGCACCACTGTGGTCCACTTCTCCATGGTTTATGACAATATAGTCAATTTTTTCAAGTTCAATTTCCTCTGCAAGGTTGTCCACAAATTCGTCTGCAAAAGGCAGCCAGACGGTATCAATTAAAACCGTCTTTTCCTCTTCAATCAGATACGCATTGTACGTAGAGCCTTTGTGAGTTGAATACTGGTAACCGTGAAAAGTTCTTAATTCCCAGTCAGTTTTACCTACCCAATACACATTGTTTTTTACATGTTTCCTCATAGTTTTCCTCATCCTTTCCATACATGGTATATATTTTTTCACAACCTGCTTCAATTATACTGACAGCTTTTCTTGATAACTAATAAAATAGTACTAACCGGAAAATAAGGAGGCTAAAAAATTGACCAAAACAATCTTACCAATTTTTGCAATACTATTTGTTTTGTTAAGTTATACAATAACTTGCGTAAATAGTCAATTGGAATCTACAAATCATTACAAAAATGTTACAGCAAGCTGTACAGAAAACACCATCGAGCCTTCGGAATCTCCCAGTGAAGGAGGCGAACTGATTCTCTCCCTGCTGGTTGTCCTGCTTGTAACAATCACCACATTTTTAATAATCTTGCTCTTCTTCTGGTACGAGATGAACAAGAATAGAAAATAGCACGGCGCATCGAGCGATGCGCCAAATTAAAATATTATTCTTCTTCAGTTTTTGATATAATACAGAAAAAAGGAGATTAACGCATGAGAATTGAGACAACCAAGCTTCATAAAGACAAATATACACAAAGTTATTCAATAAATGTTCTGGAAGATGACCGATGCGTATCCACTGCAAGGATAGGTTATGTTAACAGTGTGTTCGCAGGAAAATATATAAAAGCCATGACAGTAGGGGGCGTTGCAACAGAACCAGAGTATAGAAGAAAAGGTTATGTAAGAAAGATATTGAAGATGGCTTTTGATGACGCAATAAACAAGGGAGCTTGTGTGAGTTTCCTGCATCCCTTTTCCTTTTCATATTACAGAAAATTCGGTTATGAGAAAGTTGCAGACCAGTTGATTGTTGAGTTTCCCATTGACAAACTGTCCCACATTCCCCGTGAAAGTGCTTTGTATCTTTTGAGAGGCGATAACAGACTGGATGATGTTATTAAAATATATAACGAATTTGCGTTAAAAAGAAACATAATGTTCCACAGATATGACGACAGACATTTCTTTACCAACCCAGACAGATTTAAAGGTTCCACATATATCTGGTATGACAACAACAGAAAACCTGCATCATATATATCTCTTTCCGTTGAGAACTATTACCATGTAAATCATATGAGATCCATCAATTTAAATGTGTATGAAATGGCCTTTACCTCAAAGGAATCCTTGCTAAAACTCTTTGGGTTCATGAGAATGTTTGAAGGAGAGAATGACACTGTGAAAATACACAACTGTGCCATGTCTCCTGAAATTGACTTGATTCTCAGACATTACATCCATACAACGTATAAAAGATATCCGGATCTTATGGCAAGAATTCTCGATGTCAAAACCATTCTTGAATCAAACACATACCCTCAAGGTAAGGGGTATTTCAGAGTCAACATCACCGATGACCTTGAGTACACAAAGGGTGTCTGGGAGGTGGAGTTTGAAAACGGAGTCGGTGTTGCAAAACGTGTAGACAAGGATAAATACGACGTATCCCTTTCGATGCCTGCTTTCACCCAGATAGTATACGGTTATGATAAATATAACGCTGATGTTCTGGCGTACATGGATGGTGTTGAAATATTCAACGAAAAATCAGATTTCTTCCACGTCTTCCCAAAAAGGTACAACGGTTTGTTCGAACATTTTTAAATAAATAGAATCGAACAATTTTAAAAAAATTAACATATTTTATTACATAAAATTTTCAAACATGATATAATATAGTTTGTTCATGTTCTTTATGCAATTTATTTTTTTAAGGAGATAGAGATGGCTGGAAACTTTATACCTCAAACAAGCGCTAAAAATTTGGAAGTCCTTGATTTGCCCGATTGTGTGCATCTTACCGACAACTTTAAATGTGAAATAT
This sequence comes from Clostridiaceae bacterium, assembly GCA_012522035.1. Lineage (GTDB taxonomy): Bacteria > Bacillota > Clostridia > UBA1212 > DUPL01 > DUPL01. The sequence goes on along the minus strand of JAAYLF010000180.1, from coordinate 2,155 downwards.
TAAAAGTAAATGAATGTATGGGAAGAGAATGCTCCTTTATGCTCAACCAGAAGCAAAAAAGCAAATCATACAACCTTTGGAAGAAAAAAATGAACGAACTAAGCGAAAGCAAGCAAAAAGACATCGCACATACATATTTCAATGGCAAAATGCCATGGAAAAGCTGATCACTTTTCCTCATGGTATTCTGCCTCGGTATTTACGTTCCATATATTTGACTTGTCCCTTACCCCATTCTTTATATTCTCTACAGCCACCATGGCAGTAAGCATAGAATGGTCCATATTGTTGTACCTATGCTGCCCGTTTCGTCCTATGCAGAAGAGATTTTCAAAGGAATCCAGATATTCTCTGACAATATTAAACTCCGAATAGGTGCCGAAATATGCAGGATAGGCTTTCTTTACCTTTATGGTAATTGAATCAAGAACATCCCCCATATCTATTATCCCTATTTCCTCCAGTTCTCTTGCTGCAAAGTCTGCGAATTCTTTATCACTCATGTTCCACAGTTCATCATTCTCGCAGCAGAAATATTCAAGACCAATAAATACATTATCAGGATTGCTTACCATATATGGCGACCAGTTGTTGAATACCTGAAGTCTTCCCAGCTTTACCTCTGGCTCCTGTATGTAAATCCAACAGTCAGGCACAATGTTGTTTATTGTTCTAATCCTGGTTGTGTTGGCAATTTTCAACTTCCTAAGCAAAAGACCAACAGTTATAAAGTCGCGGTAAGGAAGATTTACAGCTACATCCCTTACCTTGTCAGGACATTCATCCAATGCATATGCAAGGTCTTTTATTGGCATGGAAGAGAAAAACAAGTCTCCTTTAATTGTTTCCTTATCTGTTCTTACTGATATAACTCTGTTCTCTTTTGTGTCAACTCCAACAACTTTTGAGTTGAGTCTAATCTCTCCTCCCATTTTAACAATTTCCGAAGCCATCTGTTCCCACAATTGCCCCGGACCTTTCTTGGGATACATAAACTGCTCAATTAACGATGTACATTTTGTCTTGTGATCCTTTTTGAATTTTCTTGCTAAAAACTCGGCAAGTACCTTGCTGAGAGAAAGTTCTTTTACTCTCTGAGCGCCCCAGTCTGGGGCAATATGTGAAGGGTGAACACCCCACAACTTTTCCGTGTAGCGCTCGAAAAACATGGAATACAGTTGTTTGCCAAACCTGTTTATGTAGAAATCTTCTAGAGAATTTTCATTTCTTTTTCTTAAACTTGAACTTACATACCCTACACCAGACTTTACCGACCTTTTTAACCCCAGATTCCTTACAGTTTCCAGATTAATCGATATTGGGTAATCAAAAAACTTCTTTAGGTAATATATTCTGGAAACCCTGTTTCTAATTAGCATAACCCTGTCCTCTTTTTCAGGATCAGGACCGTTTTCACATAGAGGTTTTTCAACTCCAAGTACATTATCGTCCCACGCTGGATGGCCCTGTATTGGCATTAGCTCCTTCCATATATCAACAACTTTGCCATTCTTGGAAAAGAACCTGTGTCCTCCCAGATCCATCCTGTTTCCTTTGTACTCTGCGGTTCTTGAAATTCCACCAATTGCGCTTGTTTCTTCAAGAATGCAGGGGCGAATATCAGTCTTCTTAAGCAGCATATATGCGGCAGTTAACCCTGCAGGCCCTGCCCCTATAATCACAGCTTTTTTCATAACTACCTCCGTTACTTGAATAGTGTTACCTTGCGGGCAACAAAGTTCCAAACAAAAACCACGCCCGATACGATAACCTTCACAAATATGTACATGTCATCTCCTAGAATTGACAACCCTATATACATGCCTAGTTCGGTAAGAACAAGTCCTCCAACACCAATAATTGCAAATATCGTAACAGACAATGCTTCTCTTCCCTTTATCCTCTCCCTCGCTTTGTTAAAAACAAACAATATGGATAACGCATAATTGTATACAAGCCCTGCAATAAATCCTATTGCAGCACCAAACAGTATTCCAGGTCTGCCCAGACTCCGGATCACATATTTTGAAAACACATAAAGCACAGCGGTATCCAAAATAAAGGCTGATCCTCCAACCAGAAGATACCTAATGAATTCTCCCGCAACTTGCGGAATTGCAACCTTCTTATCTACTTTTTCCACGTTTTCTTCCTC
>JAAYLF010000179.1 GCA_012522035.1 Clostridiaceae bacterium | reverse complement strand
GCTTGCACCTACGCCGGTTTTCAAGACCGGTGCCTTAAACCAGCTCGGCCATCTTTCCACTTTATTATTTTGACTAGATTATAATAGCATTTATTGTTTTAATTGTCAAGAACTTAATGTTAAAAATCCATCACTCAGAATATATCTCGCTGACTTTAGTTCTTGCCATTACCTTCTTTTCTTCTTCTGACAGTTCTATATCAGATACTCCTTCTTTAACATGCTTGAAATACAAGTTAACACCATTTCTGAAATGAATACCTGTAATAACAAGTCCATCTTCATTTTCGTTACTTATTCCTATGGAATAACTTAACTTGGCACCATCTTCCTGAGGACCTCTGTATCTTACAAGGCTTATTCTATCAAAACAGTATTTCTGTTTGTTTTCAAGATGAAGAATCTGCTTCTTTATTTCCAGAGCTTCATTTGATATAACTTCCTGCTGTTCAAGAACCTTATACAGTAATTCCTCTACAGATTCACCCGAAAATAATTCATTAAGTACTTTCTGTGATTTCCTTATTTGCGACAGTTTTTTGAAAAGAACAATCACAAGAATAGTGTTTATAAGTATAAATAAGAATAGAACTCCAAATATTATATCCATATTTATGTTACCAGTTATCATAACTTCTCTCCTTTACATTTTTGTTTCATGTGAAACATTTTATCCTTTTGTAAGATAATCTATTAGTCTTTCTCTTTCGTCAGGGGAATAGTATTCTATAATTATCTTTCCTCTTCCTTTTGCTTCATCCATTTTAACCTTGGTTCCTAACACTGATCTCAGCATATTTTGAATATGTTTAATCTCAATTTGTGAAAAAGTATTATCCTCTGCCGTACTCTCTTCACTCTTTTCCTTTTTCTTTGTCTTTTCCTGCAGAATCTTCTTAACAAGGCTTTCTGTTTGTCTTACGTTATATCCTTTTTCGACAACTTCTCTTGCTACTTTAACTCTTTCCTCTTCACTCTCCAAAGCAAGTATCGCACGAGCATGTCCTGCAGTAATCTCTTCATTGATTATCATTTCTCTTATTTCATCATTAAAATTCAGCAATCTTATCGTATTTGCAATGGCTGATCTGCTTTTCCCAATAATCTCAGACAGCCTTTCCTGGGTTATGTTATGTTCGGTCATAAGCCTTGAGTATGCTTCAGCTTCTTCAATAGGATTCAAATCCTCACGCTGAATATTCTCTATTAGGGCAAGTTCCATTACCTCTTGCGGTGTAGCGCTTCTTTCAATAGCAGGCACCTTTTTCAGTCCAGCAACTCTAGCTGCTCTCCATCTTCTTTCGCCAGCAATAATTTTGTAAACAGAACCTTCTTTCATAACAATAAGAGGCTGTATAATTCCATGCTCCTTGATGGATTGTGCCAACTGAGCAATTTTCTCCTCATCAAAACTTTTTCTTGGCTGCGCATCACCAGGTTCAATATCATTAATATCAATCTCAATTATACTGTCTGTTAAATCCTCGTTTCCTGACGGTATTAAAGCATCAATCCCTTTTCCCAATCCACTTTTCCTTCTTGACACGTCCGTTCCCTCACTTTCTTCTATGCTAAAGCTATAAATTCATCAGCCAGTTCCAGATAAGCTTGAGCTCCCTTTGACTTTTCATCGTACAAAACTATAGGCAGACCATAGCTTGGAGCTTCGCTCAGTTTAACGTTACGTGGTATAATTGTTCCATATACCTTGTCTTTGAAATGTTTGCGCACTTCATCCACAACCTCTATTGAAAGATTTGTTCTTGCATCAAACATTGTCAAAACAACGCCTTCAACTTCCAAATCCCTGTTTAACCTCTTCTGTACCAGTTTTACAGTATCCATCAGCTGTGTGAGACCCTCCAGAGCATAGTACTCGCACTGAATTGGTACCAAAACAGTTTTTGCTGCTGTTAATGCGTTTATAGTTAAAAGACCAAGGGATGGAGGACAATCAATGAATATAAAATCAAACATATCCTCGGCATCTTCCAATGCATATTTCAATCTTGTTTCTCTGGATATTACACTTACAAGCTCAACTTCCGCTCCAGCCAGTTTCATGCTGGATGGACAAAGTTTAAGAGTGTCTTGATGTGTATCAAGCAGGACATTTTTTATGTTTTCTTCATTAATGATAACGTCGTAGATGGATTTATTCAAATCCCTTTTGTTAATTCCCAAACCAGTAGTAGTGTTACCTTGGGGATCAAGATCTATTAGTAGAACTCGTTTTCCCCTATGTGCTACGCATGAACTCAAATTGATTGCAGTAGTTGTTTTTCCAACTCCACCTTTTTGATTTGCAACAGCGATAACTTTTGCCATTTTGTACTTCCTTTCTATTCTTGTAGAAAGATTATATCATATCCCATATACACTTTCAATGCAATTGAAGAAAATATTGGTGAAATTGTTTCACGTGAAACATTAATATAAGAAAACCCCCTATTGTTTCACGTGAAACAATAGGGGGTAACTTTTTATAATCTCTAAAAATCAAGGTTTGTCGCATATTTCGCGTTCTCGTAAATAAACTCTCTTCTTGGTTCTACCTTTTCACCCATAAGATCTGAGAAAATCTCATTTGCTGTTGCTGCATTCATCAAATCAACCTGAAGAAGAGTTCTCGTTGCGGGATTCATTGTAGTTTCCCAAAGTTCATCGTGGTCCATCTCACCAAGACCTTTGAAACGCTGGATGATGATGTTCTTATCTTCTCTTGACCAGCCTTTTTCAACTATACGTTTCTCAAGGTCCTTGTCATCAAAAGCATAGAACTCTTCCTTGCCTTTCATCACCTTGTATAAAGGTGGTTGAGCGATATATAGATAACCTTTTTCAATAAGAGGCTTCATATATCTATAGAAGAAAGTAAGTAAAAGCATGCGAATATGTGAGCCATCAACGTCAGCATCCGCCATAATAATAACTTTGTGATATCTTACTTTCTCTACATCAAAATCAGGTCCAACATTAGCTCCAATTGAAAAAATTACAGGCAGAAGCTTGTCGTTATTATATACTTTATCTATTCTAGATTTTTCCACATTTAACATTTTTCCCCATAATGGTAATATTGCCTGGAACTTCCTGTCTCTTCCCTGTTTTGCAGAACCGCCAGCAGAGTCTCCCTCTACTATGAAAAGCTCACATAAAGTCGGATCCTTTTCAGTACAGTCTGCCAGCTTTCCAGGTAGTGAAAAACTCTCAAGTGCATTCTTACGTCTTGTAAGTTCTCTTGCCCTCTTTGCAGCTTCCCTGGCTCTTTGTGCTGTAAGACACTTGTCAAATATAATTTTTGCAACCTGTGGATTCTCTTCCAGGTAAGCAGCAAGCTTTTCATTTACAATGCTCTCAACAAATCCCCTAATTTCACTGTTACCAAGCTTTTGTTTTGTTTGCCCCTCGAATTGCGGCTCTTTAAGCTTTACGCTAATGATAGCAGTCATACCTTCCCTGATATCTTCTCCATCCAGATTCTTGTCACTTTCCTTGAGAAGGTTGTGTTTGCGGCCATAGTCATTGAAAACCTTGGTCAGCGCTGCCTTGAAGCCTGTAAGATGTGTTCCACCTTCCTGGGTATTTATGTTGTTTGCATAGCTGTATATGTTCTCTACTTAGTTGTCTTTGTACTGTATTGCTATTTCAGCAATGGCATCCTCTTTTTCTCCGGAAATGTATATAGGAGGATTGTTCAAGACAGTTTCCTTTCTGTTAAGGTATTCTACGAAAGACTTTATACCTCCTTCATAATGCAAAACTGTCTCAAAAGGTTCTTCATCCCTGTTGTCTTTCAAGATTATCTTTATTCCTGCATTCAGGAAAGCCATTTCTCTAAAACGGGCAAGTAATATGTTTCTGTCAAACTCGACTGTTTCAAATATCAAATGATCAGGTTTGAATGTGGATGTAGTGCCAGTTTCAGTTGTCTCCCCTATAACTTTCAACGGACACATTACCTTGCCTCTTTCGTATCTCTGATAGTAGATATGGCCGTCTCTCTTTACCTCTACTTCCATAAACTCAGACAAAGCATTAACAACTGAGGCACCAACACCGTGCAATCCGCCAGAAACCTTGTATCCTCCGCCGCCAAACTTTCCGCCTGCATGCAATACAGTATGGACAACTTCAACAGTAGGTACTCCCATTTGCTTTTGAATACCAACAGGAATACCGGCACCGTTGTCTGATACAGTTATGGAATTATCTGAATTTATTGTCACTTTAATAGTATCGCATCTGCCAGCCAGCGATTCATCTATACTATTGTCAACAATCTCATATACCAGATGATGAAGACCTCTTATTGAAGTACTTCCAATG
>JAAYLF010000178.1 GCA_012522035.1 Clostridiaceae bacterium | reverse complement strand
TTCAAAGCCTGGAGTGGATTGCTTCCATCAGAAGCTGCAAAACTAAACATATGCAAAACCTTGCCAAAACTGACTTTTAATATAGATGTAAAAGGAGGAAATAGTATGGATTATCGAATAGTTGAAATGCCAAAATTTTTTATAGCAGGCGTTAGCAAAAGAGTTACCATGCAATTTGAGGGTGTGAACAACGCAATAATGGAACTTGCACAAAGCATAACCCAGGAACAAAGAGAGGAAATGCATGCCCTTAAGAATATTGAGCCTTTTGAAGTTGTAAATGCATCATATGAGCATGATTACGACTTCCAAAAGGATGAAGGCGAACTCACCCACATGATTGGAGTTTTGACAACAAGGGAAAACATAAGCAGCAATCTTTATAAAGTCAGAATCCCTGCCTGCACCTGGGCTGTCTTTCCCAACAAGGGACCTTTCCCGGAAACCTTGCAGAACACCTATGCTAGAATCTACTCGGAATGGCTGCCTGTATCAGGCTATGAGATTGAAAAGCTTCCCATGTTTTCTTTTACCAAGATGGACAGCGATGAGGCATATAGCGAGATTTGGGTTGCAGTGAAGAAGGCATAGGTAAAAACCTATGCCTTTTTTGTGCCTTAATTATGTTAAACAAACTTAGTATAAATCACCATTTCTCCATTACAGTTTTCATAAACATGGTGTTTTCTATACTCTAAAGCGAATAACTTAGTTACAGCTGCCCCATAATATTCAGCAACTCTTGATAGCTGCTAACATCATGGTATTTGACTTTACTTGTTGACAGTTCATTGAAAAGCTTCCTGGCACACATTATTTTTGCCTTCTCTATTTCTCTGAACTGAAGAGTTTCCATAGTACCCTTTGTTTCTGCAATAAAGAAAATATGTTTTACTGTGCCTTTGTTAAAGGCAATCGCCCAGTCAGGCGTATAGTTGCCCACAGGTGTTGGTATGGAAAAGCCCTTTGGAAGTTTTGCATAAACACACACTTCCTCTGCCACATCCAGATCTTGGGCAAATCTCTTTTCCACACTATCTTCCGATATTCCGTCCAAGAACACGTAATCCTGAATATGCTTTTTAACCTTTATAGCTCTATCAAAGTTCTGGCTTCCAGCTGTAAATATCTCTGCGTCATACTTGCCCTCAATCGTATCATACTTGATGTATTCAACAATCATTGTTGCCTTTTGCTCCTTAATCAGCTTTGATGTTTTAGCTATAAACTCTTCAGGGTTAACACCAAACATATCCATTTTTTGGGGTTCTATACCTTTTAGAATTGCAGCGACCGTTTTTCTAGTAAGCACAGTCGTTTCTGCAATCTTTCCGATCACATCATATTTAGCCTGACTTTGACTGACAACATCCATTTGTTCCGTTTCCATTTTAGTTCTTTCAAATGCAGTTTCCTTATCAAAATCATATTCATTTAGTTTGTCACGGTGCTCTCCGGTAGTTTTCTGTATGGTTTTTCTTGTAACATACAGGTTGTTATTTATATGGGCAATAGCCTTTCTTATCAGTTCGTTACTGTCAAATTCAACCCTGTAAGTATACTTATGATTAATATAATTCCACAAGGTCTGAAACTCTTCTTTATAGAAGTTCTCATTAAGTTCGTTATTAACCTTGGTGCTGTGTCCATCTTCAAACATGTCATCAAGCACTGATTCCTCGAAGATACTTTGAATCAACATATGTATACCCTCTGAATAAGGTTTCAAGTCATCAGGAAGAGGTTTTAATACATTGTTGATGAGATCAGCGTGGTATAATTC
>JAAYLF010000177.1 GCA_012522035.1 Clostridiaceae bacterium | reverse complement strand
CGTAAAGAGATTTGGTGCAATCAAGGATTATGAACAGAATTCTGACAAGAGCATACAGGAGCTCATAACCATTGCCCTGTACTACGAAGGAGTGGACACGGAAAAGGCAAAGGAAATACTAAACACAATCCTTGAAAAAGACAAGGACAATGCCTATGCGTATTACCACCTGGGCAGGATCCTGCTTGATGAGTTTGACAAGCAGGGTATTGACTACATCTACAAAGCCATTGAAAGGAACGATGGTTTTGCAGTTGAAGGCTTTGACCTGATCGGCACCTACTGCATAAAGGCAGGACTCCAGGAAGAGCTGGAGGAATACAGAAGAAACATAGTTGACATGGGTCAGAAGGCCGTAGACAAAAGCAGGGCAATTGCAGAGTTGAATAAGGAAGACAAGGTTGTACCCCATGACTTGGACAAAAAAACCCTTGATGAGATTCTTCAGTACATGACAACCGAGGGCAAGGGAAAACTGGCAAAAATCATGCTGGTAAAGAAAATTGCGGGTGAGCTGTACACCTATGTTTTCCTTATCAAATTTGCAAACTATGAAGATGAGGATCTGCCGGAGATATTTAATAAAATATATACGTATCTTGATTTGAGGGAAGAACAGTTTACCCTGCTGGCCATTTTCGATGAATCAAAACTGAAGGGCTGCACAAAAGGGTTGAAAACTGTGTTGTTTGGTCGGATATGCAATAGAATAACAAGGTGATTGTATTGAACCCAAAAACTAAACAGTTTGTCACATTTGCATTAACTATAATTCTTATACTTGCTTCCATGTTTTTTGCAGTTGTGGTTAAACCTCCTGAATCTGCAATTGTTGTGGCCATACTCTTTGTTCTGCTTATGGCAGTCATTGCAGCGGATTTAGTTTTGAGCACCAGGCTGATAAAACGGTTTAACAACACAAAACTGGTAAAAAGAAGAGAAATCCTTGAAGAGACATGGGATAAAGCCGGAATAGATATTAAAGCCATGGAAAAAAGGATAAAAAGGTATCTCAATACATGCAGGCTTTTACATGTTCTTTTTGTCCTTTTATGCATGGCCTCCATATACTGCTCAGTTATATTCCTGGATACAGACATCTTTGTTCTCATGATTATGATACGCATCCTTTTTTTGCTCAGCAGTTTTGCATTATGGGGACTGGTTTCCCTGTTCGTATTCAAAAACAAGCAGGAATTACCTAAATATGAGTTGTCTCCAAAAGAATATCCGATACTTTTCCAGATAGCAAAAGAGGCTGCACAATTGGCCGGCGCGGGTGGAAATATAAGGATATTTGCAGGAGAGCACAACATTTGTGTGTTCAGGCATGGAAGATATGACTGCATACAGATCGGAGAAATTATTGGAAACCTGCTTACCAAAGAAGAAATGAAGCAAGTCCTTGTTCATGAGTTTGCCCATGTGTATAACAACCACACAAGACTTATGAACAAGCTTGGCAATACCGCATACAACTTCTACTTGCATGAAGAAGAAGACATGACATGCCTGCCCCCAATGAGGACAGTTGCGTTTTTATTCAACCGGGAATATTATTATTACTCAATCTGCACAAGACAGGTGCAGGAAGCAGAAGCGGACAATATTGTAAAAAAGGTGGGTGACAGGCAGTCTTTCGTAAACGCCATAGCAAAATCCGCAGCATTCTCATTATTCTGTGAACTTCCTTGTCCACACCTTTCAATTCATGTCTTCGAAAGCGAGAAACCGATTGACAATTATGGAGAGGTGTATCTTGATATATATCTAAAGTATCTTGAGAAGAACGAAAACCTTTACAGAAAGATACTGGATAATGAATTGCCTGGCTTTTTAAGGACCCACCCAATCTTTCGGGAAAGAAAGACTTTCATGGAAGTTGAGGACTTTGACTTTCATACTATAGAGACCGACGAGGAATACAAAAAGGAACAGAAAAAGCTGCTTGGAATATTGAGTAAAGCCTTTGATGAACTTGACAACTACAGCGAGATAAGGCATGAGTATTATGTCAAAAGGTTTGGAGCCATAAAAAACTACGAAGAAAATGCAAACCAGGAAGTTCATACTCTTTTGGAGACCGCCCTCTATTTCGAAGGTGTTGACAATGAAAAAGCCAAGAAAATTCTGAAAACCGTACTTGAAAAGGACGATGACAACTCCAACGCCCTCTTTTCCTTGGGAAGAATTCTTCTTTATGAGTTTGATAAAAGAGGTATTGAGTACATATACAAGGCAATTAGATTAAATGAGAAACTTGCTCAACCCGGGCTCCAGCTGACAGGCCGTTTCTGCGAAATGACGGGATTGGAAGAAGAACTCGAGGAACACAGAAGCAAGTTTTTAGAGCTTGGACAGGAGGCCATGGACAAAATGGAAGTGATGTCCGGTATATCGGGTAAAGACACTCTCCTTCCCCACGACCTTGACAAGGATACCTTGGATAAAGTTGTGCAATTCATAACCGACACCGCAGATGGCAAGCTGGGCAGCCTTCTTCTTTTCAAAAAAGTGGCGGGAGAGTTGCAAAGCCATGTTTTTGTTCTTGTATTCCCAACAAATATCAAGAAGAAGGACTTGGATGATATTTGTATAAAAGTGCATAATTACCTTGATCTAAGAATTGAGCATTTTATTCTCCTTCGAATGTTTCAGACCGATAATGTGAGATGGATATACCGTAAAGTAAAAAACTGCGAGGTTTGGTCAAGAAAAAAGAAAAAAGTTACGAAAAATATCGTTAAAATTTTAACTTGCTTTTGGGTTTTCGGTATAGTATAATACTGAGCGCAGGCAATCTGCGATGATTTTCCTTTCAGAAAGCCTGAAAAGAAAAAAGACAATTGTACTGACATGAGGGTTCGTCCCAAGTGGTAAGGCAGTGGATATATGGTTTGTTTATTAGCCAATTATTCTGTAATTGGGTTTGAATATACTATCCTTGTGCCTTACGGTACAAGGATTTTTTTTATGGAGGTTGAATCATGGAAACAAGAATAGCTGCTGTAAGCATAATAGTTGAAAATGCGGATAGTGTGGAAAAGCTGAATGCCATACTCCACGAATACGGACAGTATATTATAGGACGCATGGGCATTCCCTATCACAAAAGAAACATATCAATAATCAGTATTGTAATGGATGCACCACAGGAGATAATTACAGCCTTGTCAGGCAAACTGGGAATGCTTAAAGACGTTAGTGCAAAAGCGGTATTTTCCAAAAAAACATACAGTTAGGAGAAGTTTATGACAAGACTAATTGATAAGCTTAAGGAAAACAGAGTACTTTCCAAAGATGAATATGTGTACCTTCTTGAGAACATAACACCGGAAGTATCAGGCTATTTGCATTCTCTGGCAAGACAAATAGCGGTCAAACACTTTGGAAGAGACGTTTACATGCGAGGCCTTATAGAATTCACAAACATATGCAAAAACAACTGCTATTACTGCGGCATACGAAGAGGCAACAAAAACGTGTCAAGATACCGCCTTGCCAAGGAAGAAATACTCAAATGCTGCAGAACAGGCCACGAGCTTGGATTTCGCACCTTTGTCCTTCAGGGGGGTGAAGACCCGTATTACACAGACAGTCTTTTGGTGGATATAATCAGCTCAATTAGAAGAGAGTTTCCGGACTGTGCAATTACCCTTTCTCTTGGTGAGAAAACGTATGAGCAGTACCAGATGTATTATGAAGCAGGCGCTGAAAGATATCTTCTCAGGCATGAAACAGCAAACCCCCTCCATTATGAAAAGCTTCACCCCTCTGAATTAAGCATAGAAAACAGAAAGCAATGCCTCCACAACTTAAAGAAGATTGGATATCAGACAGGTACCGGCTTCATGGTAGGTTCTCCCTACCAGACAGCCCAGGACCTGGCTGATGATCTTCTCTTCCTTTATGAACTCAAACCGGAAATGATAGGCATAGGACCCTTTATTCCGCACAAGGACACAATCTTCAAAGACCACAAGCCAGGTTCTTTACAGCTTGTCCTTGTACTAATGTCCATATTAAGGCTCATGTTCCCTACTGCCAACATCCCCTCCACCACAGCATTAGGCACAATTGACCCTAATGGAAGAGAGATGGGGATTCTGGCAGGAGCAAATGTGGTAATGCCAAATCTGTCCCCTGTCAGTGTAAGGGAGAAATACATGCTTTACGACGGCAAGATATGCACAGGAGAAGAAAGTGCCGAGTGCAGCATGTGCCTTGGAAACAGAATGAAGAAAATCGGCTATTCCCTTGTTGTCTCCAGAGGCGACTACAAAAAAGAGGAGGAACTGGTATGAGTCTAAACGATACACCAAGAGCCGAAAGAATCAGCATTGGAATATTCGGCAAAAGAAACAGCGGCAAGTCCTCCTTGATAAATGCCCTTGCAGGCCAGGATATCGCTATCGTATCACAGCATGCCGGCACAACAGCAGACCCTGTATACAAGTCAATTGAAATACAAGGTCTTGGTCCCTGCGTCCTAATAGATACGGCAGGGTACGATGATTCGGGGGATTTGGGTGAGCTAAGGGTAAGCAAAACTAAAGATGCAGCTGCCAAAACAGACATTGCCTTGATTGTTATTGGAGACGATGCTGCAGACGAGGATCTTGACTGGTACAACTATTTCAAGAACAAGAAAATACCTGTCCTTGTAGTACTAAACAAAATAGATCTTTATGACAGGAATGAACTAAAAGACAAGGTCAAAAGAATAAAGGATAAGTTTGATGCCAATCCGATACTGGCAAGCTGCAAGGATAAAAAGGGTATCAACACTCTTCTTAATGATATTGCAGGAAATCTACCGGAAGATTTTAACGAAAGAACAATAACAAACAACCTTGCCAAGGAAGGAGACGTGGTCCTTTTGGTAATGCCTCAGGATATACAGGCACCAAAAGGAAGACTGATTCTTCCCCAGGTTCAGACCATCAGGGAACTTTTGGACAAGAAATGCGTGGTGGTAAGTTGTACAGCCGACACCCTGAAACAGACCCTGGATACTTTGAAGAATCCTCCTTCTCTAATAATTACTGATTCACAGGTGTTCAAAACAGTATACGAACTTACTCCAAAGGAAAGCAAACTTACAAGTTTCTCCGTCCTCTTTGCAGGCTACAAGGGCGACATCAAATATTTTTCCGAGAGTGCTGCATTGCTTGACAGCTTGAATGAGAACGCCAAAATCCTCATAGCGGAAGCCTGCACCCATGTTCCAATGGAAGAGGACATTGGAAGAGTAAAAATACCAAACATGCTGAGAAAGAGATTTGGTGACAAGATAACCATTACAAACGTTACAGGATGCGATTTTCCTGAAGACCTGGAAACTTACGATTTGATAATCCACTGTGGTGCATGCATGTTCAACAGAAGATACGTGCTCCAGAGAGTAGAAAAAGCAAAGCAAAAAAAGGTTCCCATGACCAATTATGGCATAGTTATAGCCTATCTGACGGGAATTCAAGACAAAATATCCATGGAATAGAGGTACTGTTATGTATGATGTAAAATCAAAAGATTCAAATGAATTTATTAATCACAATGAGGTTCTTTCTTCCATTGAGGAAGCCAAAAAGAAAGCCAATGACAAAAACCATATTCTAACCCTGGTTGAAAAAGCAAGGCAGTACAAAGGTCTTACGCACAGAGAGGCTGCCGTGCTTTTGGAAGTTGATGATGACGAGATCTTGGAAATGATGTACAAGGCGGCAAAGGAAGTCAAGGAAAAAATCTATGGAAAAAGGATTGTTATCTTTGCACCTCTGTACCTGTCCAACTACTGTGTCAACAACTGCAGGTACTGCGGCTACAAATGCACAAATGACATTGCAAGGTACAAGTTGACCCAGGAAGAGCTGGTAGAAGAAGTAAAAGCTCTTCAGGAAATGGGACACAAAAGACTTCTTCTCGAAGCAGGCGAAGACGATAAAAACTGCCCGATAGAATACATCCTTGAATGTATCAAGACCATCTACAGCGTGAAGCACAACGGCGGAGAAATACGCAGGGTAAACATTGATATTGCCGCAACAACAGTGGAGAATTACAGACAACTGAAAGAAGCAGGCATAGGTACCTACATCCTGTTTCAGGAAACATACCACAAGCCCACTTACATAGCAATGCACAAAGGTCCAAAACAAAACTATGAATGGCACACCGAGGCAATGGACAGGGCAATGCAGGCAGGAATTGATGATGTGGGCATTGGTCCTTTGTATGGGCTGTATGATTATAAATACGAGACGGTGGCACTCCTTATGCACGCAGAGCATTTGGAAGCTGCTTATGGTGTAGGACCCCACACCATATCCGTCCCAAGACTTCTTCCTGCAGCAGGTGTTGATTACAACAGTTTTCCGCATCTTGTAAACAACAGGGATTTTAAAAAGATTGTAACCACAATACGTCTTGCCGTGCCCTACACAGGTATAATTCTGTCCACCAGGGAGAGTGCGGAGTTCAGAAAAGAACTTCTTGAAGTGGGAGTATCCCAGATGAGTGCAGGTTCCAGTGTCGGTGTTGGCGGCTATGCACAAAGAAAGAAGATGCTAGAGATGGGTCTTGAAGAAAAGCCCCAGTTTGAAATAGCGGACCACAGAGCTCCTATTGACGTGTTTAAAGGTCTTGTAAGAGACGGATATCTCCCCAGCTACTGTACGGCATGCTACCGTGAAGGCAGAACCGGGGACAGATTCATGGCCCTTGCAAAGTCCGGCCAGATTGCAAACTGCTGTCTTCCCAACGCACTCCTTACCTTTGAGGAATACATAAACGACTATGGTGATGATGAGCTGAAGCAATTAGGCTCTGAAATGATAGACAGGGAAATACAAACAGTTCCAAATCAAAGGCAAAGAGAGCGTGCTGTTGATTATCTTAACAGAATAAGAGTGGGAGAAAGAGATTTGAGATTCTAAAGGTGGAAAGGTAAACTTTCTACCTTTTTCATATATCACCACTTGTTATGGTGAATTCTTGCTTTATCATATCTGTCACTGGGTCCCTTTTCCTCGGCAGGATGACCTATTGCTACAATGTTTAGAGGAATGATGTGGTCGGGTATGTCAAGAAGTTTTCTTAGGTCGCTAACTCTTTCATCTCTAGGATACACACCCAGCCAGACAGAACCAAGACCCAGTTCGGTGGCGATAAGAAGCATGTTCTGTGTTGCCGCCGAGCAGTCCTGCACCCAGTATGACTTGTGTCTTTCCCGAGTTGTGTCTCCGCAAACAACAATTGCACAGGGTGCCTCGTTAAGCATGTTGGCATATGGATGGAACTTTGGAATTTCCTTAAGATTGCTTCTGTCATCGATAACGATAAAATGCCAGGGCTGCTGGTTGCCCGCAGAAGGAGCTGCCATTGCAGCTCTCAATATTTTTTCCAGGTGTTCTTCAGCCACAGGCTTGTCCTGATACGTTCTTATACTTCTTCTTTTGAATATGGCATTCATTTAATAACCCTCCTTGTTCTTCCCTATTCCAATGACTGCAAATACAGCTTGTAGATTTGCGAATCATTCAACGGATCATCATACAGTCTGAAGATGGCAATCTTTCCATCGAGGAAGTACTCTCCAGTGTCATCCACTCCTGTATCCGCACCAATGGCAAGATACTTGATATCAGGCGGGAACTTCATGTCATTGCCAAGTTCCTCCTGACCTATGAGTCTTCCGTTTATATACAATTTTACATTTGTACCGTCATAAACACCAACGACATGATAGTATCTGTCAAACTCGGTTTTCTTGTCAGGATAAATCTTTATATATTCAGTACCGTTATGTACACCAAAACCCAGTGCTCCCTTGCCATTTGCAGCATCAGGCTGATAGTCGATACAAAATCCTCCTGCCTGCTGGTTTCCACCAACCACCTGATATGCATTCGGACTGTTGAGATTAACACTTGTCTCAAAAGTAAAACCATCTGCAAGCTTGTCATATTCCGTATCGAAATTGAACACTGCAAAGAAGGCTCTGTCTTCACTGTAAAGGTCGATAACATCTTTGCCAATGGAATCGTCCTTCGTCACTACAGCTTCATTTACATTCGTCACTGTAAGACCGTTCTCCGACTGGTCAGTTACAGTGCCGTCTTTAATAAGGGCGTCAAAGATGTCAGCCTTTGGCACTTCCACCGTCTCGTCATAACCTTCCGGCGGCTCGCTGGTCTTTGTTGGATCCTCCGTTGGCTCAGGTGTAGGTGAAGTCGTTGGATCGGGAGTTGGCGTTGCAGAAGATTTTGTATCCTTTGGTTCTTCCGTAGCTTTAGGTTCGTTCTCTCCGCCACTGCAGGCCACAAAGACAAGCACCATACTTAAGGCAAGCAAAAGTAGTAAAGCTCTTTTCATATTCCACAAACCTCCTTGATATTCCTGCCTTTATATTACCAAATTACACAGTAAAGTAAAGTATGTTTTATGCAGATTCTACATTGTTTCCCTGTCAAGAATCAAAAACCTCTTGCGGCAGTTTGAACATATTGCAAATATGCTAATATGGCTGAAGGCGTTAACCCAGTCGCTTTCCCTCATGGATGAGCCGTCATTCCTAAGCAAAAAACTTTCCCGTATAAACATCTCTTTCCCAGGAGAGTGAACAGCTATATGTACTGAATGGGAAAGACATCTGCATAAAGGACATTCAACAAAGGAAAAGGAATCATGCATCCTCTCCTCTTTCTGCCTTACATACCCGTTCCATCCATGCTTGTTTATGTCAAACAAGACATGTTCCTTGCCGCAATCAAGGCATTGGGCTTTCAGATATGTAACATTGCCATAGCTGTTTACCGGAATGCCTTCATTTTCATATGTTGTGTTTGCCACAAGACGCATGTTCCCTTCGCTTTGGCACTCACATCTGATTTTACCCAACACAACCTTTTCCTTGCCCTTGCCAAAAGGCACAAACATGTTTCTCAAGTAATTGGGTATTGGCAGATCCAGGTCTTCCTCTCCATGTATAATTATGTACTTAACAAACCTTATCATCTCTCCCCTTACCTTGTTCACATAAACAACCAAAGTGGGAAACAGCATCATCATTAATATTGCAAAAACGGATATCAAATACATGCGGTAGTAAAAAACCCTGATACCAGGCCATTTTCTGAAAAGGAAGACAAAAGCAGAAACCACAAAAACAAAAAGAGCAAAAACAATCAAAGCTATTCTTCTATACCTTAAAAATCTTGACCTTATGGTTACAAGACTGTCCATCCTGTGGGGAAGATTCAAAATATTTGATTTAATCTGCTTGTAGTTGTCTGTCAGTATTTCTTCAAGCTTTTTTCTCGTGTGTTTGTCCTCATTGTTGTTTCGTATATCCTGTACATTGTATTTGTCTAAAAAAGCCCAATATTCCGTTCTCATTTTCAACCTCGATTTTGCATCAATTAATTTTATCCTATTCTATCACAATCTTTCCGATTTGGGTTGACGGATTGTGCGAGAAATGTAAAATTATAATTAACTATGAAGTAAAGAGGTAAAAACATGAGATTCAGACAAGTACACCTTGATTTTCACACCAGCGAAAAAATATCAGGCATTGGAAGCAAATTTTCAAAAGAACAGTTTCAAAAAGCACTGAAGATGGGACATGTAGCCTCAATAACCTTGTTTGCAAAATGCCACCACGGATGGGCATATTTTCCGTCAGAAGCCAATGAAATACATCCCCATCTTGACTTTGACCTTCTTGGCAGCCAGATAGAAGCAGCCCATGAAATAGGGGTAAAAACACCCGTATACATATCCGCAGGGCTGGATGAAAAACTTGCCAGAAGAAGACCCGAATGGCTTATCAGGCCTGAAAATGACCAGTTAAACTGGATAGACGCAGGCTATCATGAGTTTTGTATGAACTCCCCATATATCGACTACTTTATTCCGCAGGTAGAGGAAGTGGTAAAAAAATACGATGTGGACGGCATCTTTTTGGACATTGTGGGAGTTAGAATCTGCTACTGCCAGAACTGCATTAACACCCTTCTTGAAAGAGGCAAAGAACCCTATGTTTACGAAAACCACTTGGAACTGGGAGAGGAAGTTTATGCAAACTATCTGAAAAGAACAAGGGAAGCTGTGGATAAATACAAAAAAGGCCTGCCCCTTTTCCACAACAGTGGACATGTAAGAAGAGGCAGAAGGGACCTTGCCTACGCCAACACCCATCTGGAACTGGAAAGCCTTCCTACAGGCGGATGGGGTTACGACCACTTCCCGCTGTCGAGCGCCTACGCCCGAACTCTTGGCATAGAGTTTCTTGGCATGACGGGCAAATTCCACACCACCTGGGGTGAATTTGGAGGCTTCAAACATCCCAACGCACTTCTTTACGAAACCGCCTTGAGTCTTGCCAATGGCGTAAAATGCTCCATCGGGGACCAGCTTCATCCTTTGGGATTCATGGATGAAGCCACATACAAACTTGTAGGGATTGCATACAAGGAAGTTGAGAAAAAGGAAGAGT
>JAAYLF010000176.1 GCA_012522035.1 Clostridiaceae bacterium | reverse complement strand
TCACAAACACTAGGATAATTTATTGGTGTGGTGCCTGCAATGGCCTTTTGCAATTATGGCGAGTTTTGCGTTGCAAAAGTGGGGAATTTTGCTTTGCAATTTCGGGGAATTATATTATGCAATAAACACTGCAATGGTTGCGGAAGACACATCCATCCGTCTTGCCAGCTCAGTCTGAGACGCATTGGGATTTCGAGATATTTCCATTAGCAGCCTGTGCTGTGAATGGTACACACCTGTGGCATCCAAATAGTTTTGCATAATTTTTCTGTGCTTAATCGCAAAAGTTATAAGCTCACGAATAATATGCTTTTCCAGAGTCATTTTATCACCTCATGAGAACAAATGTTAGCAAGCTAATAATTAGCTAGCTAATTATTTGGTCTATCACTAAAACATTTCTTTGTAAATACTAATATTCAATCAGTGATATTTGACCAGAATAAATTAATTATGATAAACTTGTACAATAACAAATTTACAGGTGAGATTATGGAAAAGTATCAGCATGTAATTTCATTGGGACATTTCTGTGCTGTGGCTTCAGAACTTGAAAGACTGGGATACAGGGATGCAAGCCTTCCCTTCGACTGGCTTATAACTCCCTTTGAAAGCGTCATGCACATGATAGCAACAAACTTTCATGATTTCCTTTTACTGGAAAATCTAAAAAGAGATGATAAACGAAAATATATTATTAAGGACACAAAATACAATATTGCCTTTTATCATGACTTTAAACCGAATCAATCCATTAAAACACAGCATGAAATTGTAAAGGCAAAATACGATAGAAGAATAAAGAGGTTTTACGATTACATAACCGAAAAAACCCTTTTTATCCGCTACATTGAATCAAAAAAAGAATATGAATACATTTGCGAAAACTACGACCACATAATGAGCGTGCTGCGGCAATACAATAAAGACAATAAGCTTATGCTCGTGTCAAAAGATATTAAAGCGGTAGAACTGCCCATGTATACCATCTATCTTGAAAATGTACCGTACAAAACTCCCCAGAAGTTTGCCATGGCAAACAAAGAGTTGTATAAGGTGCTAACTTCTATTCCCTATCCGGAAGAGAAAAAGAAGTTGAATATAAAAAGATACAGAAAAAGCTTTCCTAAGCGCTTTTTCAACAACTTAAGAAAGCTTTGTATCAAACTCCTTTATAGTTAACAGCTTTTGAGAAATCAAAACTGAAAGTTGTATACTCGTTTTCTTTGCTGTCCACAGTTACAGCAATATCATGCCTTAATGCTATCTGCTTTGCTATGGCAAGACCAAGGCCGGTTCCTCCCTTGTTCTTCTCATCCCGCATTTTGTAGAATCTTTCGAATATATTTGGAAGGTCTTCTTTTTTTATACCTTCTCCATAGTCCGTTATTGACAAAACACAGTTCCTGTACACAATATCAATAGTGGATCCAATATTTGAAAACTTAATCGCATTGTCAAGGATGATCAATATCATCTGCCTCAGTCTGTCAAAATCTCCATATATTACTTCCACATCCTTGTTACTCTCAAAATTTATGGATATATTCTTCTTGGCACACAGCCTTCTTGCACTTCTGACAGATTCATGTACAATACTCAAAAGATTGACCTCTTCCTTGTTAAGAGAAAAATCAGTATTCTGAAGTCTTGAAAGATCCAGCAAATCATTTACCAGCCTTTGCAGATATATGCTTTCAGAAAGCAGGTGAGAATAGTACTCTTCCACCTGTTTCGGATCTGTAACCACCTTGTCATGCAAAGCTTCAATTGAACCTCTTATCACAGTAACAGGAGTCCTGAGTTCATGAGATATATTGGCTACAAATTCTTTTCTCATCTTGTCAAGCTTTTCCCTTTCCTTGCTTGCCTCATTAAGCTTTCTACTTAATATGTCTACCGCCTTTGCAACCTCGCCTATCTCGTCATCCTGATTTACATCCGTTGTAACATCATAATTGCCTTTTGCCAGCTCCAAGGTCGCATTCCTAATTCTATCCATTGGTTTTGTAAAAGCCCATGCAAAGGTAAAGGATAAAAACACAGACAAAACCAATGCCAGTGCGATACTAATAATCAGTGTCTTTATACCCTGTTCTATTGCTTTTTGCATATAGTCTATGGGACTGTGAAGCAGAACAACACCAATAACTTCCCCGCTTTGGGAAACAACAGGAACACCTACAGTAAGGGTTGGTGTTTCAAAAAAGTTGCCAAACACTTCACTGAAGGTAGTTTCACCTTCGAACACCTTTTGTATTACTTTCTCCGCATTATGAGGCAGCTCGCTGAATGTGTACACCCTGCTTCCATCATAATATGATGTTCCTGTTGTTATAAAGTTGTAGTCCCTGTCAATAATCCATACATTCGCCATTGTGATACTGTTCAAAAAACATATATACACTTGAGCATCATTGGAAAAATAAAAGTTGTTTCTGCTTGGAAAGTCAAACAAGGGAAATCTTGCATACTGCATCCTTAAAGAAAATTGTGACAAAGTCTCTGAAACTCCAACCGCGCTGTTTACAAGATTACGCTTGTATAAATCAACAGTATGATTTCTGAAAAGAATTGTAAAAACAATTCCTATGCCAATTGACAGTATTAAAAGAACAATTGTAATGTAGAAGGTAAGCTTTAAAACAAGTTTTTTTCGCATGTTTATCCCTTGCTTTCCTTGTATTCAGTAAACTTGTATCCAACTCCCCATATGGTGGTTATCTCCCACGATTCATGCGGAAACGCATCGATCTTTGCCCTCAGCCTCTTTATGTGCGAATCCACAGTCCTCATGTCACCGTAATAGTCATAACCCCATAGTTTGTCAAGAAGGTTCTCTCTTGAAAAGACTTTTCCGCTGTTGGAAGCAAGCAGCCAGAGTATTTCCGTTTCCTTTTTGGTCAGTGACACCTCTTTGCCATCAATCATTACCTCGTAGTTGTCCATGTTTATGTAAAGGTTTGCAATTCTCAATTCATGCCCTTCCATTCTTCCATCGTAAGAGCATCTTCTTAATATCGCCCTTATCCTTGCCATTACTTCTCCACCAGAAAACGGCTTTACAATATAGTCATCCGCCCCGATTTCAAGGCCCATTATCTTCTCAAAATCTTCCCCTCTTGCTGTAACCATTATTACAGGTACATTTGATTTCTTTCTGATTTCCTTGCAAACATAAAAGCCATCAAGCTTTGGCATCATCACATCAAGAAGAATAATATCGGGCATGAAGGATGAAAAAAGTTCCAAAGCCTCTACGCCATCATAAGCAACTTTCACCTTGTACCCTTCCCTTTTGCAATACTCTTCCAATATGGATGTGATTTGTCTATTGTCATCGCATATAAGCACTTTTATCATTACACAACACCTCTTAGCTATACTACATCATTTCTGTGTCTTTTTTATGGCAAACCCGGTGAATATATTTTAATATAAAATCGATATAAAAAGAAACCTTCGACCTGAAAAAGATCGAAGGCCTGTATCTATATATGCCATACATAACCTGATTAGACTTGTTTTGAGGCACCATTGGCTCCACCGTTATTGTCACCAGGTGATCCTTCCGGAGATGTATTTGGACCTCCCGGACTGCCGCCTGCTCCCGGACTTTCATCTGGACTTAGATCAGGACTCAAGTCTGGGCTCAGGTCAGGACTCATGTCATCATCATCCGTTACATTAGGACTGATTGTTATACCCGGTGATGGATCCAACAGTCCTCCATTTCTTCTACATGCAGCTAATGAAAATATCATCATAATTGCAAGTAAGAATACTAATATATATTTTGCTTTCATATGATATCCTCCCAAACTCTATTGAAAAAGATAAACTCTTTCCTTCATATTATTCTAAATATTGACCTTTTTAATACTTTTGTTTTTTTCCAATTTTGTTTATAGAATTTGGGAATAAAAAAAGGCAGACAGTCTGCACCGTCTGCCAAAAATCATCTTGTTAAAATTACTCGATAATAGCTGTAACTGTTCCGGAACCAACAGTCTTTCCACCTTCACGGATAGCGAAGCGGAGACCTTCTTCCATAGCGATTGGAGTAATGAGCTCAACAGTGATCTCAACGTGGTCACCAGGCAAGCACATGTCTACGCCTTCTGGAAGCTGAATAATACCGGTAACGTCAGTTGTTCTGAAGTAGAACTGTGGTCTGTAGTTGCTGAAGAAAGGCTTGTGTCTTCCACCCTCGTTCTGAGTCAGAACGTAAACCTGACCCTTGAACTTTGTGTATGGCTTGATTGTTCCAGGCTTAGCTATAACCTGACCACGTTCGATATCTTCTCTTGTTATACCTCTCAAGAGAGCACCAATGTTGTCACCAGCATAAGCTTCGTCGAGCTGCTTTCTGAACATCTCGATACCAGTAATAACTGTGCTCATGGTTTCATCTTTCAGACCAACGATTTCAGCCTGATCGCCAACCTTGATGGTTCCTCTCTCAACTCTACCAGTAGCAACTGTTCCACGACCTGTGATTGTGAATACGTCCTCAACTGGCATGAGGTAAGGCTTGTCCGTAGCACGCTCTGGCTCAGGAATGTAAGAGTCTACTGCATCCATAAGCTCTTTGATTGGAGCGTAAGCTGGATCTGTAGGATCATCGCCAGCTTCGAGAGCCTTCAAAGCGGAACCTCTGATAACTGGTACATCGTCTCCAGGGAATTCGTACTTGCTGAGAAGCTCACGAACTTCCATTTCAACAAGGTCAAGAAGCTCTGGGTCGTCTACCATATCACACTTGTTCATGAAAACAACTATGTATGGTACGTTAACCTGACGAGCAAGAAGAATGTGTTCTCTTGTCTGAGCCTGTGGGCCATCAGCGCCGGATACCAGCAAAATCGCACCATCCATCTGAGCAGCACCAGTGATCATGTTCTTAACGTAGTCAGCGTGACCTGGGCAGTCAACGTGTGCATAGTGTCTTTTCTCTGTCTGATACTCAACGTGAGAAGTATTTATTGTGATACCTCTTTGTTTCTCCTCTGGAGCGTTGTCAATCTGATCGTATGCTTTCATTTCTGCATTACCTACAAGAGACAAATACTTTGTAATTGCAGCAGTCAATGTTGTTTTGCCATGGTCAACGTGTCCAATTGTACCAATGTTTACATGTGGCTTTGTTCTTTCAAACTTAGCTTTTGCCATTTTTATTTCCTCCTTAAAATTCTCATAATTATTAAAGTTTTTATTATTTTACATAATATTTAGAAAATAGGCAAGTTTTTTTTGATACTATTCTATATTTCCCTATTTCCATCAAATTTATACATAAATTGTACTACTTTGTCTTTTTTGAAAGCAACTCTTCCTGTATGTTCTTAGACACTTCCTCATAGTGGCTTGGCTGCATTGTAAATGAGCCGCGGCCCTGTGTCATTGAACGCAGTGATGTGGTATAACCAAACAGTTCAGCAAGAGGAGCTACTGCCTGTATATCCTTGGAACCTGCATTGTCTTCCATACCCTCAATGCGGCCTCTTCTGGCTGACACTGAGCTAATGACGTCACCAAGGTATTCCTCAGGTGTATTTATGCTAACCTTCATGATAGGCTCAAGCAGAACAGGATCCGCATTCTTCAATGCTTCCTTGATTGCCATGGAACCTGCAATCTTGAAGGCCATTTCCGATGAGTCAACCTCATGGTATGAACCGTCAACCAGCGTAACCTTAATGTCAACTACCGGATATCCGCCCAGTATACCACTCAGCAGAGCTTCCTTGATTCCTGCATCTACAGCTGGAATATACTCTTTCGGAATTACACCGCCAACAATCTTGTTGACAAACTCGTAGCCTGTTCCTCTTTCCTTTGGTTCAACCTCGATTACGCAGTGGCCGTATTGTCCTCTACCGCCTGACTGACGAACAAACTTGCCTTCAGCCTTGACAGCTTTTCTGATACCCTCTTTGTATGCAACCTGAGGATTTCCTACGTTTGCTTCAACCTTGAACTCCCGAAGCAGTCTGTCAACAATAATCTCAAGGTGCAGTTCACCCATTCCAGAAATGATTGTCTGGCCGGTTTCCGCATTAGTATGAACCTTGAATGTTGGGTCCTCTTCAGCAAGCTTCTGCAGTGCAACACCCATCTTGTCCTGTCCAGCCTTGGTTTTCGGCTCAACAGCAACAGAGATAACCGGCTCTGGGAACTCCATCTTCTCAAGTATAATCGGTGCTTTATCTGTGCACAGTGTGTCACCTGTGGAGGTATCCTTCAGACCTACTGCTGCAGCAATGTCACCTGCATAGACCTTGTCAACCTCTTCCCTGTGATTTGCATGCATCAGAAGGATTCTTCCGACACGCTCCTTGGTTCCCTTTGTAGTGTTCATAACATAGGAACCGGATTCAAGGACACCGGAATACACTCTGAAGAAACAGAGCTTTCCTACGAATGGGTCGGTAACGATCTTGAAGGCCAGAGCTGAGAAGGGTTCGTCATCACTAGGATGTCTTTCATCTTCCTCGCCATCCATATTGACACCCTGGATAGCAGGGATATCCAATGGTGAGGGCAGATAGTCAATGACGGCATCGAGCAGTTGCTGAACACCCTTGTTTCTGTAGGAGGAGCCACACATTACAGGAATAATCTGTACAGCAATTGTCGCTTTCCTTATGGCAGCCTTGATTTCCTCTTCGGTAATCTCCTCGCCTTCCAGGTACTTCATCATGATATTCTCATCGAAATCCGCCAGCGCCTCAATCATTTTATCCCTGTATTCAACAGCCAGGTCCATCATGTCTGCCGGAATCTCGATTTCCTCAACGACTTCACCCTTGTCACCCTTGTATTGAAGAGCGTCCATCTTAATAAGGTCGATTATGCCCACAAAGGTATCTTCGCTGCCGATTGGCAACTGGATCGCCACTGGATTCGCACCTAGTCTGGTCCTAATCATGTCCAAAACCCTGAAAAAGTTTGCACCGGTTATGTCCATTTTGTTTACATAGGCAATTCTTGGTACCTTGTACTTGTCAGCCTGTCTCCAGACAGTTTCGGACTGAGGTTCCACACCTCCTTTTGCACAGAATAAGGTAACACTACCGTCCAATACTCTCAAAGATCTTTCAACTTCCACGGTGAAGTCCACGAGTCCGGGTGTATCAATAATGTTTATTCTATGACCCTTCCAAATAGCTGTAGTAGCAGCGGAAGATATGGTGATACCTCTTTCCTGCTCCTGAACCATGAAGTCCATGGTTGCATCACCTTCGTGGGTCTCACCCATTTTATGTGTCTTACCCGTGTAGAAGAGTATTCGTTCGGTTGTGGTTGTTTTTCCTGCATCAATGTGTGCCATGATGCCTATATTTCTTGTATTCTCAAGTGAATAACTTCTTGGCATTGGAGCCTCCTTCTTAAAATTCCAATTTCAAAAATACTAAAGGTATGATAACCCTGAATTAATAAATTTATTAGCACAAAATTACCAGCGATAGTGAGCAAATGCGCGGTTCGCTTCTGCCATTCTGTGCATTTCTTCCTTACGCTTGAATGCCCCGCCTGTTTGATTCAATGCATCAAGAATTTCATTTGCAAGTCTTTCAGCCATGGTTCTTTCACCACGATTCCTTGCATAAACAACAAGCCATCTGAGACCAAGAGTTTGTCTTCTTTCAGGCCTTACTTCTACAGGAACCTGATAAGTAGCACCACCGACTCTTCTAGCCTTTACTTCCAATTGAGGCATAACATTATTTAAAGCCTCTTTAAATACTTCAAGAGCGTCCCTTCCAGTCTTCTCCTGAACTATGTCAAAAGCTTTATAGCATATCTTCTCTGCTTTACCTTTTTTTCCGTCCAGCATGATGTTGTTGATAAGTTTTGTTACGAGTTTTTCATTATATCTTGCGTCGGGCAAAACTTCCCTTTTAGCAATATATCCTTTTCTTGGCACTTTCCTTCCCTCCTTTTCATGAGATAAAAATTCATCGGTACTCATCAATGAATGATGTCAGTGCTGGTATCTATTCAATTATATATATATAAAAGACACCTAACACCTCCCGAGATGTCCCGTTTCATTCCATTTGTTACTTCTTAGGTGCTTTGGCGCCGTATTTTGATCTTCCTTGTTTACGGTTTGCAACACCTGCGGTATCCAATGTACCTCTAATAATGTGATATCTTACACCTGGCAAGTCTTTTACTCTTCCGCCTCTTATAAGAACAACGCTGTGTTCCTGCAAGTTGTGTCCGATTCCTGGAATGTATGCTGTTACTTCCATTCCATTTGTAAGACGCACTCTCGCAATCTTACGCAGAGCGGAGTTGGGCTTCCTTGGAGAAGTTGTCCTAACAACAGTGCAAACGCCCCTCTTCTGAGGACTGCTTACGTCAGTACTGCGCTTGTTAAGAATGTTGTAGCCCTTCTGCAAAGCAGGTGCATGTGACTTCTGCTTGAATGTTTTTCTACCTTTCCTAACCAGCTGATTAAATGTTGGCATCTTGGCTTTCACCTCCCAGTTTATAATTCTTATCTTAATTAAGCTTTGCAGGTGTCAAAAAGCCACCTGCACAGCCAACTAATACTACACCAATATGATTATGTTGTCAAGTTTTTTTCTTTATTCGTCAAAATCATCGATATCAGGCATGTCAGAATCATCAATGAGAACTTCCTCAAAGATATCCTCTTCATCGGCAATCTGCCTTGAGGGGATGGCTTCCTCCACACCATCTTCCAGTCTGTCCACCAGAATCTCGATATCCTTGTATCTGCTCATGCCGGTTCCCGCTGGAATGAGTTTTCCGATGATAACGTTCTCCTTGAGACCAATCAAAGGATCTCTCTTCTGTTTGATGGCCGCTTCCGTAAGAACCCTTGTGGTCTCTTGGAAGGATGCGGCAGACAGGAAGGAGTCGGTGGCAAGGGATGCCTTTGTAATACCAAGCAGTACCCTCTTTCCGGATGCCGGTGTCTTGCCCAGGGATTCAGCTCTCCTGTTGACAGCCTCAAACTCGTGGATGTTGACAATGCTGCCTGGGAGAAGTGGTGTGTCTCCGGGTTCGTCAACCTTTACTTTCCTGAGCATCTGTCTAACGATGACTTCGATATGTCTGTCGTTAATCTTAACGCCCTGCATGTTGTAAACTCTTTGTACTTCCTCAATAATGTACTTCTGGACACCATGCACGCCCAATATTCTAAGTATGTCATGAGGATTAATCGAACCTTCAACCAGAACGTCGCCCTTCTTTACATAATCCCCTTCTCTCACCTTGAACTTTGTGCTGTCAATAAACGACAGGGTCTTTGCTTCTCCATCATCGGATGTAATGGTGAGGTCCACTTTCTTGCCGTTGCTTGAGAAGGATACAACACCATCAAGCTCCGATATTGTGGCAAGTCCTTTTGGTTTTCTTGCCTCGAAAAGCTCCTCGACTCTTGGGAGACCCTGCGTGATGTCGTCTGCCGTAGCAACACCACCGGTATGGAAAGTACGCATGGTAAGCTGGGTACCGGGCTCTCCTATGGACTGGGCAGCAATAATACCTATTGCATCGCCGATGTTGCAAGGTTCGTTTGTTGCCAGGTTTGATCCGTAGCACTTTGCGCAAACGCCATGCTCGCAGTCGCATACCAGAACGGAACGAATCTTGACTGTGTCAAAACCAGCTTTTTCAATAGCGCTTGCCTGTGTATCAGTGAGCAAGTCGCCCTTCTTGGCCAAAAGCTCTCCGGTTTCAGGATGTACAATATCTTCTGCAATATATCTTCCAGTTATTCTTGCGCTAAGCGGAACAATCGGTTCTGCATCCACATCGTCGGAACTCATTATAGGAGATATCTCAATGTACTCCTCGGTGCCGCAATCGTTCATGCGGATAATTACTTCCTGGCTTACGTCAACCAGTCTTCTAGTCAAATATCCAGAGTCCGCAGTTCTCAAAGCGGTATCGGAAAGGGTCTTTCTGGTACCGTGGCTGGATATAAAGAACTCGAGCACGTCAAGACCTTCTCGGAAGTTCGCCTTGATAGGAATCTCCAGTGTCTTACCGGATGTATCGGACATAAGACCTCTCATACCAGCCAGCTGCTTGATCTGGTTGATGTTACCTCTTGCTCCGGAGTCGCTCATCATGTTGATTGGGTTCAACATGCCCATGCTTTCCTTGAGTACTTGGGTAAGGTTGTCAATAGTCTGGGTCCAAACCTTGATAACATTTGCATATCTTTCTTCCTCGGTAATGAGACCCCTTCTGTACTGTTTGACAATCTTGTCAACAACCGCGTCCGCCTGTTTGATAAGTTCATCCTTTTCAGGTGGAACAACAATATCCTCAATACTTACGGTTATGGCGCCTCTTGTTGAATACTCGAATCCCATTCTCTTGATTTCATCAAGTACAATGGAAGTTCTTGTAGGACCATGAACCTTTATACATCTGTCAATTATGTCACTCAAAGTGTCCTTCTTGACAAGCTCATCTATTTCCAAATTGCATACATTCTCTTTCTTGGTTCTGTCTACAAAACCAAGGTCCTGTGGGATGTGCTCGTTGAAAAGCAGTCTTCCCATGGTGGTGTTGATTATCTTGGACACTCTTTCACCATTGAAGTATGCTACCCTTCTTATCTTTATTGGTGTGTGAATCTTGATTCTGCCAAGATCATATTCCATCTTTGCCTCTTCAAAGTTTGCATAAAGAGGTGCGTTCTCCCAATTGGTATCAGGCTGGATTGTCATGTAGTAGCAGCCAAGAACCATATCTTGGGTTGGTACCACGATAGGCTTTCCATCCTTTGGAGCCAGCAGGTTGTTTGTAGGCAGCATTAGGAAACGTGCCTCTGCCTGGGCTTCTGCTGACAAGGGTACGTGAACTGCCATCTGGTCGCCGTCAAAGTCGGCGTTGTATGCAGTACATACCAATGGATGCAGCTGAATTGCCCTACCTTCAACCAGTATAGGCTCGAAAGCCTGGATACCCAGTCTGTGAAGCGTTGGAGCACGGTTTAGCAGAACTGGATGGTCCTTGATAATTTCTTCAAGGATATCCCATACCTGCAGACTTGCCCTGTCAACCATCTTTCTTGCACTCTTTATGTTTGCTGCAAGATTCTTGGTTACCAGCTTGTGCATTACAAACGGCTTGAACAACTCAAGAGCCATTTCCTTAGGCAATCCGCACTGATATATCTTAAGCTCAGGACCAACAACGATAACGGATCTTCCAGAATAGTCAACACGCTTACCAAGCAGGTTCTGACGGAATCTACCCTGCTTTCCTCTCAGCATGTCGGACAAAGACTTCAGAGGTCTGTTACCAGGACCGGTTACGGGTCTTCCTCTTCTTCCGTTGTCCATCAAAGCATCCACAGCTTCCTGAAGCATTCTCTTTTCATTACGTATGATTATCTCAGGAGCGTGAAGATCCTGAAGTCTCTTAAGTCTATTGTTTCTGTTTATGACTCTTCTGTACAGGTCATTCAGATCCGATGTGGCAAATCTGCCGCCGTCCAACTGAACCATTGGACGCAAATCGGGAGGAATGACCGGAATCACAGAAAGAATCATCCATTCTGGTCTGTTGTCGGACTGTCTGAAGGCCTCAACAACCTCAAGACGCTTTATAAGTCTCATCTTCTTCTGACTTATGGTCTGACCGCCTTTTTCTTTTTCCTGAATGGTAAGTCTCTCTATTCCATCTTTAAGTTCTTCAGCCAGTTCATCCAGATCAATCTGCTCAAGCAGTTCCTTGATGGCTTCCGCACCCATGCCTGCTCTGAAGGCATTCTCGCCAAAGTTTTCAACAGCTTCCTTGTAGTCCTTGTCAGAAAGAATCTGCTTTCTTTCAAGGGTTGTATTTCCCTCGTCAAGAACAACATAGGATGCAAAATACAATACCTTTTCAAGCTGGCGTGGAGCCATGTCCAAAAGAAGACCCATCCTGCTGGGAATTCCCCTGAAGAACCATATATGGGAAACAGGAGCGGCAAGCTCTATGTGTCCCATTCTAGTACGGCGCACCTTTGAAGAGGTAACCTCAACGCCGCACTTGTCACATACTACTCCCCTGTACCTGTTTTTCTTGTATTTACCACAATGACATTCCCCATCCTTCGTAGGGCCAAATATTCTCTCGCAAAAGAGACCGTCCTTTTCAGGCTTCAGCGTTCTATAGTTTATTGTCTCGGGTTTCTTAACTTCTCCATGAGACCAGGATAGAATTGTCTCGGGTGATGCCAGGCCTATTTGAATTGAATCAAAATAATTAAAATCTACCATGTTCCGCCTCCCTTTACTACTCCTCAACCTTTTCAGCATGCTTCAAATACGTTTCCTTAATAAGTTCCGCACTTAGATCGCTGCCATCTGCAAAGTCATCATCGCCAGACACATCATAATCCAAATCCTTGGTCAACAAATCTGCATTGTCATCTTCCATATCAATCAAATCAGGATTTTCCTCCTCCCTCTTGGGGCGGTACTTGTCCGGATTCTTGATATAGTCTTCCTCGGTTTCCTTAATCGGAATTTCTTCTCCTTCCTCAGTGAATATCTTCACATCAAGGGCAAGGCTCTGGAGCTCTTTAACAAGAACCTTGAACGACTCAGGTATTCCTGGTTCAGGAACATTTTCTCCCTTGACAATCGCTTCGTATGTTTTTACACGACCAACCGTGTCGTCGGACTTGATTGTCAGAATCTCCTGCAATGTGTAAGCAGCACCGTAAGCTTCGAGAGCCCAAACTTCCATCTCTCCGAAACGCTGGCCGCCAAACTGAGCTTTTCCGCCAAGAGGCTGCTGGGTTACCAATGAGTATGGTCCGGTGCTTCTTGCGTGGATCTTGTCGTCAACCAGATGGAAGAGCTTCATGTAGTACATGTATCCGACTGTTACGGGGTTGTCAAACTCTTCTCCCGTTCTGCCGTCTCTGAGTATGGTCTTTCCGTGCTCAGGGAGACCTGCCTTTTTCAGTGTGTTCATGATGTCGTCTTCGGTAGCACCATCAAATACGGGAGACGCAACCTTCCAGCCCAGCGCTCTTGCTGCATATCCAAGGTGAACCTCAAGAACCTGACCCAGGTTCATTCGAGAAGGAACGCCCAGAGGATTCAACACAACATCCAAAGGAGTTCCATCTGGCAGGAATGGCATATCCTCTTCAGGAAGAATTCTGGATATTACGCCCTTGTTACCGTGGCGTCCTGCCATTTTGTCTCCCACGGAAAGCTTTCTCTTCTGAGCTACGTAAACTCTTACGAGCTTGTTTACACCAGGTGCAAGATCATCATCCTGCTCCCTTGTGAACACCTTGACATCCACAACGATTCCTGACTCTCCATGAGGTACTCTGAGGGAAGTATCTCTTACATCCCTGGACTTATCACCGAAAATTGCACGCAAGAGTCTTTCTTCAGCTGTAAGTTCGGTCTCTCCTTTTGGAGTAACCTTTCCAACAAGAATATCTCCTGCCTGTACTTCAGCACCGATGTGGATAATGCCTTCATGG
>JAAYLF010000175.1 GCA_012522035.1 Clostridiaceae bacterium | reverse complement strand
TGCATACTCAATTAATTATACATAACCAAGGAATGTTACTCCTCGTTGTCAGATTCAAGTTCGTCCATGTCGTCAAGAAGTTTTTGAAGATTCTTGTCAATCGACTTGTCGGAAGGAGATTCCTCCACTTCTTCTTCATCTTCTTCAACTTCTTCAAACTCATCGCCATTATCATCTACAAGGAGCTCTTCGTCATTCTCGTCTTCCTCAGACAACTCCTCCACCTGGCCAGCGTCTTCCTGATCATCCCTCTCCGTCTTGGCACAGCCAACGATGAGATTGTTATCATTTGTTCTCATCAGTCTTACTCCCTTTGTCGCACGGCCAAGAATGCTAATCTCTGAAACATGAATGCGTATAATTGTTCCTTCACTGGTTATCAGCATTACATCATCTTCATCATCAACAACCATCATGCCTGTAAGCAATCCGGTGCCTTTTGTGGGCTTGTATGTGATTTTTCCAAGTCCGCCTCTCATCTGAGTCTTGTACTCACTCATAGCGGTTCTCTTTCCAAATCCTCTTTCAGAGATAACCAGCAGTGTGCCGTTTGACTCCGAATCCGTGACCTCCATGCCTATTACTCTGTCTCCTTTTCGCAAAGTAATACCTTTGACACCCATGGATGCCCTGCCGGTGGCTCGTACATTGTCCTGATTGAACCTTATGCACATGCCTCTTGAGGTTACAAGAACAATATCCTCGCCTTCATTAACAAGACTTGCTCCTATGAGTTCGTCCTCCTCGCGCAGAGCAATGGCAATAAGTCCGCTCTTTCGAATGTTCTTGTACTCTTCAAGCTTGGTCTTCTTTACAAGACCTTTTCTTGTGGCCATTATGAGGTAGCTGCCTTCGTCAAAATCCGTTATAGGTATGACTGTTTCAACACGCTCTTCCGGATCCAGCTGCAGAAGATTAACAATCGGCAGTCCTTTTGCTGTTCTTCCCGCATCTGGTATCTCATATCCTTTTAATGAATACACTTTTCCAAAGTTCGTAAAGAACAAAAGTATATTATGAGAAGATGTTATAATCAAGTGTTTTACAAAGTCGTTCTCCCTGGTACTAAGACCTGCTATACCCTTTCCTCCGCGTTTCTGGGCTTTGTATGTGTCAGCACTGGTTCTTTTCACATAACCAAAATGCGTCAGTGTTATTGCGACTTCCTGCTCGTGAATCAGATCCTCAATATCAATTTCACCTTCATAAGGAACTATCTTTGTTCTTCTCTCGTCACCATATTTGCTTTTTATAACCAACAGTTCTTCTTTTATAACCTGAAGAATATTATATTCACTTGAAAGAATTTCGCGATATCTTGCAATTTCCTTTTTCTTTTCCTCATACTCGCTGAGAATCTTTTCCCTCTCCAGACCGGTCAATCTACCCAGCCTGAGGTCTACAATATATTGAGCTTGTCTTTCTGTAAAATCAAACCTTGCAATAAGGCCTTCCTTGGCAATCTGCTCCGTTCTTGATGAACGAATAATGTTGATTACCTCGTCTATATGGTCAAGGGCCAAAAGTGTACCTTCCAAAATATGAGCTCTGTCAAGTGCTTTTTCAAGGTCGTATTCGGTTCTTCTGCGAACCACGTCAACCTGGTGGTCGATATAATAATCGATGGCTTCCCTCAAATTAAGAACCTTGGGCTCATACTTGTCCTTCTGTCCTTTAATAGGAACAATGGCAAGCATGTTGGCATTGAAAGATTCCTGCATTGAAGTATATTTGTACAGTTGGTTCAATACAATATTGGCATTTGCCTCGCGTTTGAGTTCAATAACAATACGGATACCTTCCTTGCCGTATTCGTCGCGCAAGTCACTTATGCCTTCTATTCTCTTGTCTTTTATAAGTTCTGCAATTCTTTCAACAAGTCTTGCATTGTTAACCATGTAAGGCAGTTCAGTCACAATAATTGCCTGTCTGCCGTTCTTCATCTCCTCAATGGTTGCCTCGGCTCTGACAATAATTCTTCCCCTGCCTGTCCTGTAGGTCTGCCTTATACCCTGAACACCAAGAATGTTGGCTCCTGTTGGGAAGTCAGGACCTTTGATAAACTGCATAAGTTCATCAATTGTTGCATCAGGATTGTCAATTACATGCACAATGCCGTCAATAACCTCTCCCAGATTGTGCGGAGGTATGTTTGTGGCCATACCAACGGCAATTCCGTGGGAACCATTGACCAGAAGATTCGGAAACCTTGCAGGAAGAACAGTGGGCTCAACTTCGTGCTCGTCATAGTTTGGCCTGAAATCCACAGTGTTCTTGTTGATGTCAGAAAGCATCTCCATTGAGATTTTCTCCAACCTGGCCTCAGTATACCTCTGGGCAGCTGGTGGGTCTCCGTCTCTTGAACCGAAGTTACCCTTGCCATCTATCAAAACATAACGCATGGAAAAATCCTGCGCAAGACGAACCAAGCTGTCATAAATTGCAGCATCACCATGAGGGTGATATTTACCCATTACGTCACCAACGATTTTGGCGCTTTTTCTGTACGCCTTGTCAGGTGTGAAACCCTGCTCGTACATAGAGTACAATATGCGTCTGTGAACAGGCTTCAGTCCATCCCTGACATCAGGCAGAGCACGATCCACGATTACACTCATTGCGTACTCAATGAACGAGCTCCTCATTTCCTGTTCAATATCAACTTGAAGTACTTTTCCTTTTAAATCGGAAGCGTTTTCACTCATATTCTGTTAGTAACTCCTTTAATTCTATATAATATCAACCTGCATATTATATCATATTTATTGCCTTAAGTCTACCTGATGACTAAACATAAAGTGCACGAAATAGCGCAAAACAAGAGGCAAACACGCCCCTTGTCATATTGTTAAACCTTGATTTTTCGTGGTATGGCTGCCTCATTTCGAGGCAGCATAGAGAAAAATTGGAGGTTAAAATCCTTGTCTGCGAAACTTTCTGTACCTTTGCTCTATCAAATCAATAATTGGCATTTGCAGTTTTCTTTCCGTTGCAACCCTAAGCCTTTTCTTCAGCATTCTAATGGTACTGGACATATCCGGATTCTCTTTTATAACCCTGTCAATTACACCCAATGAAAAAAGATCCGATGCGGTAAGCTTAAGACAGGAGGCCGCTTCTTTTGCATATTTTGCATCCTTCCACAGAATGCTCGCACAGCCTTCTGGAGAAATAACTGAGAATACGGAGTTTTCAAGCATCCAGATCTCATCAGCCACTGCCAATGCCAAAGCTCCACCACTTCCACCTTCTCCAATAAGTACCGCAATGATAGGTGTCTTAAGAGTTGCCATTTCATACAGGTTCTCGGCAATAGCCTGCCCCTGTCCCCTTTCTTCGGCCTCAATTCCACAGTATGCACCTGCAGTATCTATAAACGTAATTACAGGTCTGTGGAACTTTTCAGCCTGTTTCATAAGCCTTAACGCTTTCCTATACCCTTCAGGATGTGCACAACCAAAGTTCCTCTCCACCCTGTCCTTTATATTGGTTCCTCGCTCCAATCCAATGACTGTAACAGGAAAACCATACAAAGAAGCAAGACCGCCTATGACCGCCTTGTCATCGCCATATCTTCTATCTCCGTGAAACTCCATGAACCAGTCAAATATTCCTTCTATATACTTTCATGCAGTAGGTCTATCATTCGACCTTGCCGCAAGGACCTTGTCATATGCAGTATTACCAGCCATTTTCATCCTCTCCTTTAATGCAGTTTCAGGATGTTTGCCAGAGTGTCCCTTAATTCCTTTCTTTCCACAATGGCATCAATAAATCCTTTTTCCAAAAGAAACTCCGCTCTTTGAAACCCTTCAGGCAGCTTTTGCTTTATCGTCTGCTCAATAACCCGGGGACCGGTAAATGCAATCAGTGCCCCTGGTTCTGCCAGAATTATGTCACCTTCCATGGCAAAGCTTGCCGTTACCCCTCCCGTGGTAGGGTCGGTAAGCACCGTAATGTATAACAGACCGGCATCGCTGTGTCTTTTTGCAGCACAGCTGGTTTTAGCCATCTGCATAAGGGACAATACGCCTTCCTGCATTCTTGCACCTCCCGATACCGTAAACCCTATGACAGGGAGGCGGTTCTGGGTTGCATGTTCAAACAACCTGGTAATTTTCTCTCCAACCACAACCCCCATGGAGCCCATCATGAACTCTGAGTTCATTACAAAAAGCGCACATTCAATACCTTTTATCCTTCCAACTCCACAAACCACTGCTTCATTTTCCTTGCTGCTTTCTTTTGCTTTCTTTAGTTTGCTGTCATATTCGGGAAACTTGAGAATGTTCTTGGAAACGAGATTCTTGTCATGTTCAACAAAAGAATCCTCATCCACCATCATTGCCAAACGCTCCCTGGGAGTAAGCCTGTAATAGAAGGAACAATTTGGACAAATCTTGTTGTTCGCAAGAAGTTCCTCCTTGAGAATCAAAGTTTTGCAATTTGTGCAGCTTATCCACAAATCTTCAGGAACCTGCGGCTTTATATATTTTGAAGCCTCTCCCACATTTTCAAGCACATTGCTGGTTTTCTTAAACAGATTGCGACTTAGCATTTTTACTCATTTCCTTTCATCAGCATCCCATAAAGCTGGTTGAATATTCCCCAGATACAAATCTGGAATTGGATAAAATCTCAATTTGCTTGTCAATATTAGAGTCAACACCCTCAATCACCAGCTCACTCAGTGCAGCAATCATCTTCCTTATTGCTTCTTCTCTAGTCTTTGCATGTACAATAAGCTTTCCTATCATGGAATCATAAAATGGAGGGATTTCATATCCTTGATAAATTGCAGTATCAAATCTTACCCATGCACCGCCGGGTATGTGAAGAGTGTTGACTCGCCTGCTGCCCATGCCTGTTTGATTGTTTTGCTTTTCCGCATTTATTCTGCACTCTATGGCATGCCCTTTTATCCTTACATCTTCTTTTGTGAAATCTATCTTGACTCCGGAGGCGGTTCTAATCTGCCATTTGACCAAATCTATGCCTGTAACAAACTCGGTTACAGGATGCTCCACCTGCAGACGGGTGTTCATCTCCATGAAGTAGTAATTGCCCTTTGAGTCAAGCAGATATTCTATTGTACCCACCCCCGTATAATTTACAGCTTTAACTGCCTTTAGGCTGTCTTCACACAGTTTTTCCCTTAATTCGCTGCTTACGGCAGGCGACGGACTTTCTTCAATAAGTTTTTGGTTTCTTCTCTGGACGGAACAGTCCCTTTCTCCAAGCGCCACAGCATTTCCGTAATTGTCAGTAATTATTTGCACTTCAATATGCCTTACAGGAGAGAGGTATTTTTCCATGTATACACCTCCGTCACCAAAAGCTGCTTTGGCTTCGCTGGTAGCCTGATAAAATGCGTTAACAAGTTCTTCTTCACTGTTAACCTTCCTTATTCCTCTTCCGCCCCCTCCTGCTTTCGCTTTTATGAGCAGCGGATATCCTATTTTCTCAGCTTCTTCTTTTGCTTCCTTTTCCGTTTCAACAAGTTCACAGCCTGGAATAATTGGAATGCCCGCCTTCTGCATGGTCTTTCTTGCCATGTCCTTGTCACCCATCAGGGATATAACCTCAGGACGGGGTCCTATGAAAACTATGTTGCACTTCTCGCACAACTCTGCGAATTTTGCGTTCTCTGCAAGAAAACCATACCCTGGGTGTATTGCCTGGGCACCAGAATAAATGGCAACACTCAAAATGGCAGCCATGTTGAGATAGCTGTCCTTGGAAGGTGCCGGACCTATGCAATAGCTTTCATCCGCCATGCTCACATGAATAGAATCCCTGTCAGCTTCGGAGTATACGCTGACAGTCTCTATACCCATCTCTTTACACGCCCTTATTATCCTTACTGCAATTTCTCCTCTGTTTGCAATCAGAATCTTCGAAAACATATGCCAACCTCTTTACTATATAATTGCGAAAGAAAACTCGGCCGAAACACAAATCCTGCCATCAACACTGCCTGTTGCTTCTCCAAAACAGAAATTTCCTCTCATTTTTGTAATTCTTCCTTCAATTTCAAACACATCACCAGGTTTTACCTGGTTTCTGAACTTGACATTGTTCAGTCCGGTAAAATACGGAGTTTTTCCTTTGACCTTGTCAGCAAGAATCACGCTGCAGGTCTGCGCCATGATTTCACAGAGTATTACACCAGGAACAACAGGATTGCCAGGAAAGTGCCCCTGAAGAAACCACTCGTCACCTCTTACTGTGTATTTCCCTTTTGCACATGTTTCGTCAATCAATTCCGCTTCATCTACTAAAAGCATTGGCTCTCTGTGAGGTATAATCTGTTTTATCTCTTCCCTGTTCATATTTCTTCTCCTTAATTCTTTCTGATTTTGAAAAGCACCTGGCCAAATTCCACAATCTGACCATTAGTCACACATATTTCTTCTATGGTGCCATCCACATCCGATTGAATCTCATTCATTATCTTCATCGCTTCGATAAGACACAGCGTATCACCTTTGGAAACCTTGTCGCCAACTTCAACATACGGAGGCTCTCCCGGTGCCTTTGCTGCATAAAACACACCAACCAATGGTGCCTTAACCTCTGAAATGTTTCTGTCTTCAGACTCTTTTTCCTCTACCTCAAAAAACTCTTCGCGTCTGACTTCCACACTGCTTGTTGCAGTTTCGTATTCAACATTCCTTTCAAGGTGAAGCTTGATTTGACCGTCTTCAAACTCAAGCTTTGATATGCCATTTTTCTTCATAACTTCAGCCAAACATTTGATATCATTAATGTTCATCATCTTCCACCCTTTCAAACGCTATGCATGCATTGTGACCGCCAAAACCAAGAGAAGTTGACAGGGCATATTTCAAATCCTTCCTGACCGAATGGTTTGGCGTATAGTCAAGGTCGCACTCAGGATCCTTCTCCCACAGATTTATTGTCGGAGGAATAACACCATCCCTCAATGCAAGTACTGAAACGATTGCCTCCACCGCTCCTGCAGCACCCAGCATATGTCCTGTCATGGACTTTGTAGAACTAATGCCAAGTTCATATGCTCCTTCTCCAAATGCTTTTTTCAGTGCCACAGTTTCGCATTTATCGTTCAGAGGTGTACCTGTTCCGTGGGCATTCACATAAACTTTTGACAATTCATCCCTTCCAATACCGCACTGCTCGGAAGCACTCTTAATTGCAAGAGCAGGCATTTCCGTTTCAGGATCCGGTGCGGTTATGTGGTAAGCATCACAGGTATTTGCATATCCTTTTACCTCTGCATAGATTTTTGCCCCTCTTTTTACTGCATGCTCATAATCTTCCAATACAAGCATTCCAGCACCCTCTCCCATTACAAAACCATTTCTGTTCCTATCAAAAGGAATGGAGCTGTAATTAGGATCATTCGTTGTACTTAAAGCCATGCAGTTTATGAAACCAGCCATTGCTACTTCGGTAATAGCCGCCTCTGAACCTCCTGCAATAATTATGTCGGAGTAGCCATGCAGGATGTTTCTATATGCTTCACCTATTGCATGAGTTCCCGTTGCACACGCGGTAACAACAGGAAGACAGGGGCCTTTTGCTCCATATCTTATTGCAATCAAAGCCGACGCCATATTGGATATCATCATTGGCACAAAGAAGGGTGATACTCTTCTCGGACCATTTTGCGCAAGTTTCAATGTCTCTTCATAAAAGGTCCTTATACCTCCAATACCCGAACCAACATATACACCAAACCTGGTACTATCAACCTTGTCAGCTTCAAGGCCGCTGTCCTTGATTGCCTGATCCGCTGCGGCTACTGCATACTGGGAAAAAAGATCCATCTTTCTTGCTTCGCTTCTTTCAAAATATTCAGATGCGTCAAAATCCTTAACTTCCGCAGCAATTTTCACCTTGAAGTTCGTAGTGTCGAAATATGTTATATAATCAATGCCATTTTTACCGTTTACAATGTTGCTCCAGAACGTATCTATTTTGCTTCCAACAGGAGAAACCACTCCCAATCCGGTTACAACAACTCTTCTCATATATTGCTTCCTCCCTTTATATGAACCATTACATACACAATCCGCCGTCAACCCTGATGACTTCTCCTGTAATGTATCTTGCAGAATCAGATGCGAGAAATACTGCAAGATTTGCAATATCATCAGTCTTGCCAAACTTTTTCATAGGTATCTGCTCGATATATGTTTCCTTGAGCTTGTCGGACAAGTTGTTTGTCATGTCCGTTTCTATAAATCCAGGTGCAATTGCATTGCAAGTTACTCCTCTTTGAGCCAGCTCTCTGGCAACGGTTTTTGTCAAACCTATAAGTCCTGCCTTGGAACTTGCATAGTTTGCCTGCCCTGCTGTTCCCAGAAGTCCTGATACACTGGATATGTTTATGATGGAGCCTGTTCTTCTTTTGGCGAAGTGGGAAAAAGTATGCCTTATCGTATTGAATGCCCCTTTCAGGTTGACATTCAAAACATCATCAAAATCTTCTTCCTTCATGGAAAGTATCAGCTTATCCTTTACAATACCTGCATTATTGACAAGCACATCTATGTGCCCAAAATCCTTTATAATCTCATCCATTGTTTGTTTCACTTCTTCAAAATTCGAAACGTCACACCTGTATGTCTGTATCATTACGTCTCTTCCAACACCCTTTTTGAAGTTGTCAACAAAACCTTCATTAAAGTTGCGTCCTATGATGGCAATGTCTGCCCCATTCTCAGCCATTTTCTCGGCAATTCTGTAGCCAATACCTCTTGTTCTGCCGGTAATTACGCATACCTTGCCCTTCAACATGTTGATTTCCCTCCATCTTGGTTTAAAATATCGGTGTAGTAAAATACTTTTACGCTGCTGTCAATTCTTCCTATCAAGCCGCACAAGACCTTTCCCTCTCCAACTTCGATAAACGTATCTATCCCGCGACTTATCATGTTTCTTATTGTCTCTTCCCACCTAACCGGATTGTTTATCTGCTTTTTGATATTCTCCTTTATGCCTTTCTCATCGTCAGGATATGGCTGGGCTGTCAGGTTGGAATAAACGTCCATTTTTGGTTTCTGCGTATTAAAAGACTTCAGGTATTCACCCATTTTATCTGATGCATTGTTCATAAAGCTGCTGTGAAAAGCACCACTTACACTAAGTTTTCTTGCCTTTTTTCCATTCTTTTTAAGGTCCGCCATGTACCTTTCTATTTCATCTTCCCTACCCGAAACAACAATCTGTCCAGGACAGTTGAAATTTACAGCTTCAATACTTTCATAACCTTTCAAGCCATAAAGAACCTCTTCCTTTTCCATTCCCAAAACCGCTGCCATTGAACCCCTTTTTTCCAAAGCGTCCTTGTGCATAAGTTCAGCCCTTTTGCTTACCAGTCTGCAGGCATCTTCAAATTCAAGAACTTCTGCAAATGCAAGAGCTGCAATTTCTCCCAAGGAGAATCCTGCAACAGATTCAGGTTCGATCCCTGCCTCTTTTACCGCATAAGCCGCTGCCAGATCAACGGTGAAGACGCAAGGCTGTGTGTTTACTGTCTCATTAAGTTCTTCCTTTGAACTTTCGAAACACAGTCTTTTTATTCCTGGTATGACTTTTTCCACAAGCTCGAACACTTCTCTTGCCTTTTCAGATTTTTCATACAAATCCCTGCCCATTCCAGGCACCTGTGCACCCTGTCCTGAAAAAACAAATGCTGTCATACAATCCACCTTCCGGAGGTCTTTAAAACTTTTTCAGCACCATAAACTATATCTTCAATAATTTCCTTTGCAGTCTGTTCTTCCTTTACCAAGGCCGCACTCTGGCCTGCCATAAAGCAGCCATTTTTTGTATCTCCTTCTACAGCTGCAAGCCTCAATGCACCAGAGCCAAGCTTTTCAAGTTCCTCGTTTGATACATTAGCATCATACTCACATTTGGCATAGGTTCTTGAAAACGGGCTCTTCAAACACCTTACCGGATGCCCAAGTCTTTTTCCCGTTACAATGGTGTCTATATCCTTTGCCTTTACAACCATGTCCTTGTATGCCTGACTTATACAGCATTCCTTGGCAACCAAAAACCTTGTTCCCACCTGGGCGCCAACAGCTCCAAGCATGATTGCTGCTGCAAAGGTTCTGCCATCAGCAATTCCACCAGCGGCTATTACAGGCAAATCCACAGCATCACATATTTGTGGAATGAGAACCATTGTGGTAAGTTCTCCTATATGGCCTCCGGCTTCATGCCCTTCAGCAATAACTGCCACAGCACCACTTCTTGCAACTTTCTTTGCATGAGCTGTAGAAGCCACAACAGGAATGACTTTTATACCGTTTTCATTCCACATCTCCATATATTTTGCTGGATTG
This sequence comes from Clostridiaceae bacterium, assembly GCA_012522035.1. GTDB lineage: Bacteria > Bacillota > Clostridia > UBA1212 > DUPL01 > DUPL01. The sequence goes on along the minus strand of JAAYLF010000175.1, from coordinate 1,856 downwards.
CCCGCACCGGTAGTTACAACCTCTACTTTTTCCTCGCATACAACCTTTGCAACTTCTTCAGCATATGGGCTCATGAGCATAATGTTTACTCCAAAAGGCTTGTCGGTTAGCTTCCTTGCCTTCCTTATTTCCTCCCTCAAAGCCTCTTTTGGCATGTTCATTGCAGCAATCAGTCCAAGGCCGCCAGCATTGCTTACAGCTGCTGCCAGGTTTGCATCCGCAACCCATGCCATTCCTCCCTGAATAATTGGATACTTGATATTCAACAGCTCACATAATGGTGTTTTAATCACTTACATTTCCCCCTTGTTCCACTCGATTACACATGTTCCCGATGTCAAACCGCCACCAAAAGCGGTCATAACGATTATGTCTCCATCCTTCAACAAATTGCTTCTGTTCATTTTGTCCAAAGTCAGAGGTATGCTCGCAGAACATGTATTTCCATACTCTTCAATATTTATGGCAAATTTTTCTTTTTCAATCTCCAGTCTTTCGGCAACAGCTTCCATTATTCGTCTGTTTGCCTGATGAAGTATTACATGATCCACATCTTCCTGTTTAAGCCCTGCCTTTTCAATAGCATCAGGTATTTCAGAGCTGCCCGTGTTTACTGCAAACTTGTAAATTTCCTTGCCAATCATGTGGATATAGGGTTTTCCGTCTCCCATATCACCAATAACCAAAGAGCTCATATCCCCCTGGGCATGAATCTGGGAGTGAAGAAACCCTTTCCCTTCACCCAGTACCACAGCTCCGCATCCATCACCAAACAGAACACAGGTAGATCTGTCTTTCCAGTTTACGTACTTGGACAAGGCATCAAAAGCCACAACCAGTATCTTTTTGCATTTACCGCTTTTAAAATAGCTGTCCGCCATATCAAGAGCATATATGAATCCTGTACATGCGGCATTAATGTCAACTGCAGGACAACTGGCCCCTATTTCTTTTTGAACAAGACATGCAAGAGAAGGGGACTGATATTCAGCACTGAGTGTTGCACATATTATCAAATCCAACTTCTTTGCCTCCACTTTCGCATCCTCCAGCGCTTTGACCGCAGCTTCGTATGAAAGTGACAAAGGTGTCTCATCCTCAGTAATATGTCTTGCTTTAATTCCAGTCCTGGTGGTAATCCACTCATCGGAGGTATCCACTATTTTACACAAGTCATCATTCGTAACTATTTTCTTAGGCACACTGGAACCTGTTCCTAAAATTCTAAAGCTCATTTCCTCTCTCCTTTATTTATCTAGTTGTTTAAGTATTGTCTAAAAAAGCTATTTATTTTCATTAATCCTCTTACCAGAGCATCCTGCTCGTCAGGTTCCAATTCTTTTGCAATTTCTCTTGTGATTTTGAGATGAATATATCTGTGTACATTGTCTACCTTCTTTCCCATCTTGGTTAGTGTTACGTATACCATCCTCTTGTCTTCCTCGGATTTTCTTTTTACAACGTATCCCTTCTTAACCAACTTGTTTATTGCAACAGTTATTGTAGGCAGTGTAAAGGACAGGTCATTTGCAATATCCGAGATGGAAGCTCCTTCGTCTCCGTATTTTCCGATGACCTCCAACAAATGAAGCTCGCTAATGGTAAGATTCAAATGAGTATTCTTCTTAACCTTCCATTCCTCCACCTGTTGCAGAACATCGTAGGTGTCAATTAGCAGATTGTTTAGTTTCTTTGAAAATTCGTTCAGTTCCATATTTCTCACTTCTTAAAAATAATTAGTTAGTTTATCTAATTATATATATTATTCTGAAGATGTCAATATGTTAACTGATAAAAAATTATTTTTTCAGCAAACCATATGACAAAAAGTACTCGCCTTCATGAATGGTTATTGC
>JAAYLF010000174.1 GCA_012522035.1 Clostridiaceae bacterium | reverse complement strand
CTAGTATAAGGTTTATATTCGCCGCGTCAAGATGTGTTCCGTATGCATCTTCGTCATAGCCCACCACAACAGTGTTGTCGCAAGGCCTGATGTCACACACATACAGAGGTCTTTTGTCCACCAGTCCAAGCCCTCTTCTCTGCCCAATCGTGTAGTGGATTATTCCTTTGTGTTTTCCCAGGATATTTCCGTCCTTGTCTACGAAGTATCCTTCTTCGTATTTCTTCTTTGTATATTCCTCTATGAATTTTGCATAGTCACCATCAGGAACGAAGCATATGTCCTGACTTTCCTGCTTTCTGGCGTTTACAAAATTGTACTTTTCAGCAAGTTCCCTAACTTCCGACTTGTGCAGATCTCCCAAAGGAAAGATGGTATGAGCAAGCTGCTCCTGAGTAAGTGAATACAAAACATAACTCTGGTCCTTTGTCAGGTCCACAGCCTTTTTAAGGAGATACCTGTTGTTTTTCTCATCATACTCAATCCTTGCATAATGACCTGTAACAACATAATTGTAGCCAAGCTCCTTTGCCTTTTGGTAAAGAAGATCAAACTTCATGAATCTGTTGCAGTCAATGCAAGGATTCGGAGTTGCTCCGTGCTCGTAGGCAAAAATAAATTTGTCTATTACCTTTTCCTTAAAGTTGTCGGTAAAGTTAAGCACGTAGTACGGCATGTCAAGTTCAGCTGCCACTCTTCTTGCATCATTTACATCCTCAAGGGAGCAGCAGGTTTTGGTTGACGAAATACTAATATCATCATTGCTGAACAGTTTCATGGTTATGCCTATAACGTCATAACCTCTTTCTTTCATTAAAGCGGCGGCTACTGAACTGTCAACGCCGCCACTCATTGCAATTAATGCCTTTTTCTCATTACTCATTTGAAAACATTGGTGTGGACAAATACCTCTCTCCCGTGTCTGGCAGTACAACCACTATGATTTTATCCTTGTTCTCTTCCCTCTTGGCAAGCTGTATGGCTGCATACATGGCCGCACCGGAGGATATTCCCACCAAGACTCCTTCCTTTCTAGCTATCATTCTGCCTGTTTCAAAGGCGTCTTCGTTCGCAACAGTTATTATCTCATCATATACGTTTGTATTCAAGACCGCTGGAACAAATCCTGCACCAATTCCCTGAATTTTATGAGGACCTGAAACACCTTTTGACAAAACAGGTGAATCCACAGGCTCCACAGCCACCACTTTTACATTCGGATTCTTTGACTTCAAATATTCGCCCGCTCCAGTGATGGTTCCGCCTGTTCCAATTCCTGATACCAGTATATCCACCTTTCCATCCGTATCTTCCCATATTTCCGGACCTGTAGTTCTTCTGTGTATTTCAGGGTTGGCCATGTTCTCAAACTGGGATGGTATAAAACTGTTTGGATACTGGCTTGCAATTTCTTCCGCCTTTGCTATAGCCCCCTTCATGCCTTTTGCGCCTTCTGTCAATACCAGTTCGGCACCATAAGCTTTCAGAAGATTTCTTCTTTCAATACTCATTGTTTCCGGCATCGTCAATATTATTTTCAATCCCTTGGAAGCACATACAGCAGACAGCCCAATTCCTGTGTTTCCGCTGGTGGGCTCCACAATTACCGTATCCTTGTTAATCTTGCCCGCCTTTATGGCCTCTTCGATCATGGCCACAGCGATTCTGTCCTTGACACTGCCTGCCGGGTTGAAGTATTCAAGCTTTGCAAAAATTCTTCCATGCAGCCCAAATTCCTTCTCAATGTTTGTCACCTCTAGCAAGGGTGTCCTTCCAATCATCTCTGAAAAACTTTTATAAACCTTCACAAACAAACCTCCTAAATATTTATTTAAATTCCTACTAACTCAATAGGATTTGATGCATTATATACAACCAGCACCAATACTGTCAATTAATATTTATTGTTTTTTCCTTAATTCTATGATAGCACAAAAAGGAAGCTCTGAGCAAAAAATATGCAAATTGAAAACAGGGCCTTTTTGTGGTATAATAAAGGCAGGAAGAAAACGTAGTGCGGTAGAGAAAAGATAATATCACGGAGGAAGAATATATGAAAATAGCCGCAATTTCCGACATACATGCAAATCATCTGGCTTTGGAAACCATATTACAGTATGTCGAGCAAGAAGGGATAAAACACCTTATGTTCCTGGGCGACTACATAACCGACTGTCCCTATCCCGGCAAGACCATGAATCTGTTATACGAATGTATGGAAAAATACAACTGCTACTTTATCCGGGGGAACCGGGAAGACTATCTGATAAACCATCATCACAATCCCAACAACAACTGGAAATACTCCTCAAGCACCGGCTCGCTTCTTTACACTTATTCAAATATTACGCAAAAGGATATTGAGTTTTTCAAATCAATGCCTGTTTCCATGAAAGTTAAAATTGATGATTATCCTTCAATATTTATCTGTCACGGCTCACCCGTCAAAACAAAAGACTGGCTTTTTGAAAAGGACGAACTTATTTACTCCCACATTAAAGACATAGACAGCAAGCACTTTATCTTTGGACACAGCCACAGGTCATATTCTACAACCATATTTGGAAAGAAAGTTTTATTCTGTCCCAGTGCAGGTCTGCCTGCAAACAACAATACGGACGCCCAGTTTCTGGTGCTTGAATACGATAAGCAGGAATGGACAAGTAAAGTGGCAAGTCTCCCTTACAACCGGGAAAAACTTGTGCAGGAGTTTCATGAAAGCCGTTTGATTGAAAAGGCAAGAATATGGGCAAAATGCATACTCAAACAGCTTGGCACGGGTATTGAATGCTGTGCCAGCTGTGTGAAACTTGCCCGCAAAAAAGCCAATTCAAGCGCTTCATGGGACACCGTTCCTGAAAAGTACTGGATAGAAGCTGCAAGAGAACTCGGCATTAGTTGAGAACTTTGCGATACTGTGGTAATATAGAGAATCGTGAGGTGAAGATATTTGAAAATTTCCACTAAAGGAAGATACGCATTACGTATGCTGATTGATCTTGCAGAAAACAGGGACCAGGGATATATCTCCCTTAAGGATATAGCTGAGAGGCAGAGTATTTCAAGAAAGTACCTTGAGCAGATCGTACAGCTTCTTAACAAAACGGATATGCTGAAAACAAGCAGGGGGTACAATGGCGGATACATGCTTGCAAAAGACCCTTCAGAATACAGAGTGATTGACATATTGGAAATAACGGAGGGAAATCTGGCTTGTGTTTCCTGTCTTGAGGACGAGGTAAACGAATGTAAAAGAGCAGGCTTCTGCAAATCCTTGAAAGTATGGCAGGGGCTAGACAATGTTATAAAAAACTACCTGAGCAGCATAACCCTTCAGGATCTTATCTAAGTAATACATTATCGGCCAGCAAAAGAAATGCATACAATATACCAGGAAGTTTAAATGGTGTATTGTATGTATTTTTTTAGTTTTTCCAAACTGGATGAAATTCTTAAAAAGGAAGAAAAAGCTTCCTGCCAGACGTATTTCAGGAAAGTGCTTTCTGAAAACAGAAACCTTGCAATAAAACTTGTTAATGATACAAGGATTACTTTTCCCTGCTTTTTTGTCCTTATGCCTGTTGTTGAAAAGGAAAATATTTATTCTCTGTTGAGAGAAGACTTGAAAAAGGCTTACGATTTTTCAAAAAGCGTTTCAGCCAATAAACCTTCAAACCTAAAAAAAGATATTAAGAATAAAATCTTGCTTAAATGGATGGTTGAGAGCAGCCACCTCCATAACAACCTGGGCGGGGATTTCAACGAAGTGGTCGATGTCGCCGTGTCCATCTTGGCAAACGAGTACCGGGAGCTGTCGCTGCTCGGTATAATTTCGGAACTTATCTTCATGCGAAACAGATATGACGAAAACATCCATGATCTTGTCTGGGCATATTTCAGATTCAACACCCCCATCACTCTGAAATACATTGCAAGATTTCTTGATTCAAAGAATCCCAAGGACAGAAAACTTGCTAAAAAGCTTTTAGGCTGTGAAGCAAAGTCCTGTAAAGACTTTCTTAAATATATGACTGAAGACGAATCAAAGATGATTTATACGGACGAGAGTTTTCAGTACGCATCAAACCCACGAGTATATGCAGCAAAGGAAGGTACAGACCATGATTTACATAAAGGGAAGCAAGTTTGACATAACCGAGCTAAAAAGCACTTACCCGGTACAAAGTGTTGAACATAAGGTTCTTGTCAAAATGGAGGAAAGTTCTTTTAGGTATAACTTCAAGAGCGAGGATGTTTTAAAGTTTGAACTTCTTTTAAGAAAAGAAATTGCTGCCTCTGCAAGAGCGCTTGATAGAAGCGGTTTTGGGTTTGCCGTCTTCAGCAAATCCCAGTGCAATCCAGAGTACTGGAACCGGGAAAACAATGGCGGCTTTTCTTTGAAACAAGGCAAAAGTCCTTCGAAGGCTATACGCAACATATTTGAAAACGGCAGGCTTTACAGAAACGAGTGCGCCACAGCCATGGTTATTGTCTACTACGGAGCCCTTTTGTCCGTTTTCAAAGACAGGTTTGATGAGACTTTTCCCTACATTTACCTTATGGATTGGTATATAATCGATCCTTTGCTGCAGGGGATTGGTTACCCCAGAAAAGCCCACGACATGCTTATTGGGGATAGGGCGTACTTCAAAAATCCCGACGTTCATCCTGAAACGATGTGGCTGCAAGGTGAAAATGTGATTGTTCTGGCAGAGGATCTGTACTACGGTCACGGCATAGGTATTGCAAATGCAGAAACCTTTATTGAGATACTGAACAGAAACAGAAAGGAAGGAGCTGCAAAAAGCGCCTACCTCATGGATGAAGTGGCGCGTCCTGATTTCGAGTTATTGTCAGATGTATATCATGAAAGAACTGCTACAGCACAAACAATTTATTGGAGAAACATGGTTTGACTAGTCTCTTCCGTAGATGGAGGGCAGTTTTCGTTTATGCTCGCTTCTTGAGTGATACCTGTCAATTATCTCCTTGTCTTTTTCGTTTGCCGTTCCCTTGGTTATATATTCGTCTATGGCAGCATAAGTTACCCCCATGTCCTTTTCATCGGTCTGGCCTTCATAAAGACCTGCAGACGGTGCCTTGTTGATGATATTTGCAGGAGCATTGAAATACTTCAAATACTCCACAACTTCCGTTGCAGTCAAATCACCTATGGGATTGAAGTCATAACCGCCATCTCCCCATTTTGTAAAGTATCCCATGTATATCTCACTTCTGTTGCCGGTTCCTGCCACAAGAAGATTTTCCGACTGGGCAATCGTGTAGAGGGTGGTCATCCTAAGCCTTGGATTTATGTTTGTGTCAGCAAGGGCAGATATTTCAGTAGCTTTACCTATGACTTCCACAAGGACTTTCTTTGCCTCGGTAAGATCCACAACCGTGGTTTCAATGTCAAACTGCCGGGCAAGCTTTATTGCATCCTCATAGTCTTCCCCATAGTTTCTCTTTGAGCTGCAAGGCATTATAACTCCAATGGTATTCTCGCATGCAAGCTTACAAAGAATCAAAACAAGGGCACTGTCCTTTCCGCCGCTGTTTCCAAGGATTATTCCCTTGGCATTGCTTTCCTTAAGCTTGTCCTGAATGTACTTTACTCTGTTTTCTGTCTCTTGTTTGAAATCTCTCATGTTAACCCTTCCTATGTCCTTATTCTGTATTATTCATTTTTGCAAAGGTTTGCTTGTTGCAAGAGCAATAAACCTCTCGCCCTTTTTGTTTACTGCACAGTAAAAGTGATATACAACTTCCTTGTCTTTTAAAACCCAAGGTTTGTGAGCATAAATGTTTTCCCACTCATGTTCACTTTGTACAAGGGGCGTTCCTGTCCATTTGGTCCATTCAACCAGGTCATACGAACACGCAAAGGTATTGTATGCGCCTTTTCCCTCTTCACAAACGAAGTAGAACATGACATAGATATCGTCTATCTTCACAATCTGAGGGTCCCCACTTATTTTTACCCTGGGATTGTCCTTTATGTCATCGATTACAGGGGTAGCACCATACCTCTCCCAGTTCACCGCATCATTTGATACTGCAAGATATATCCTTTCTTTATTGTTCTCATCTTTTGCATTGTATGCATTTACATATCTGTATCCTGTAATGCCGTCAATATCCTCAAACAGATAGCTTTTATACAGTGTTCTTCTTTCATACTCCCTTGCATCAGCATCATCGGGTCTTAAAATGGGCTCTTCCAGCCTTGTAACCGAAGATGGATCTGTCGGGTCAACGGAGTACGCAAGACCCATGTATAAAGGATCAGGTTCATATCCGTCACTGTTTCCTGCCAGGTAAGAAAAATAGTATCTGTCGTCCACTTTTCTTATCTCATTGGTTTTTCCAAACTCAATATCCACAAATGCCGCATATCCTGCACACTGCTTGCTGTCCCATCTGTTTCTATCATTTCTTCTAAGTATTGTGCAATACTGCTCCCAGTCGATTAAGTCTTTTGATTTTGCAAGATGAGTCTCATATCCGGAAACGCTGACATCCTTTGATATGGTTATGTACATCATGTACCAGTTTCCCTCATGCTTGAAAATGGAGGGACTGTCGGTCAGGTAGTCGTCATACTTCATAACCGGCCCTGTTTTATATTGTGTCTTTACCATGTCATATATCCTGTCCATGGTTTCTGGTTCAACTTTCCTGTTCTTGTGCTTTCTGTCTGAATTAAACGGTACCATTAACCTCACCTTCCTCTGTTGCTCGGACCAATTATATAACTTATGCAAAAAGCGCGCAACCAATAAACAGTTGCGCGCCTCTATATTACAGGGTTTTATACCCCATTTCCTCTATTTTGTGTTTTATAACCTGCAGAGATGTTACCGACGGCTCGTAATCAACAGATGCGGCTCTTCCATTCAAATCAATATTTACATTCATAACACCGTCCAAAGTTCCCAGAATGCTGGCTATCCTGCTGGCATCCTCGGATGTGGCAAGCCCACCTATATTTATAATCGTATTTTTCATACTTTCCCTCCAATATATCTTTTGGTAATATTTTGCCTTTGTATTGCTTTTTTATTCTTCTGCATAAGAAAAGAGCTGTACTTTTAAATACAGCCCTTTACATAGTCGATATTAGTTCATTTCTTTTTTGTTCTCCAAATAATTAATATAGCAACTGCTCCCAGTACACAGATACCAGCTACTGCACCAACAACATAAAAATTAACACCATCTCCATCCGTTTCTGTAATGGGTTCTTTGGTTTGTCCTTGTGTCTTGTCAGGTTTTTCAGTTGTTTGCGGCTCTGGCGTTGGAGTTTTTGTTGGTGTGGGTGTTGTTCCATCATCCTTGGTTACAAACTCCAGATTGCCAACAAACATCCTTGCTGAGTATTCTATGTACACATACAAGTCTCCATTGTAATCCGGCTCGAGAATCTCCATTTGCAAATTCTTGGGCTCAGCCAAAGGCAGTGTGGCTTCTTCAATCTTTGCTGTTGCCACTACCTGTGTCCCTTCCTTGTCCTTGGTAAGGGATACTTTGTTGTTTGTCATGTCAGGAGATCCGTCAGTGACATAGAAAAAACTAATTGTGTCAATGACCGACAGGTCATGCTTGCCAATATATATCCAGCCCGGTTCTCTTCTTTGTCTGGACCAGTCGGAAACCAGCCAAAGATATTCCTGAGCGTGATCCCAGCTGCTGTAATTGCACCTCAAATTGTGGACATTCTCTCCAAAATAGTCTTCTTCTACGGCATTGGTGCCAATTTTCTTTGCACCAAGTTCCTCCCAGTCAAAATATATGGTGTGAACTACCGCATGACTGCTGATAATGGAAGAGACGAATAGAAATAGCAATGTAGTTAATATCAGTTTCTTCATAATACACATCCTGCTCTCTTCTTAATAATGGCAAGCAGCATGGGAATTACTGCAAAAATAAGCAATGTGGCATTTGCGTCAAATGTCTCAGGATTCTGAGGTTCTTCTGTATATGGAGGTTATTGAGTTTCTTCCATTGTGAGAACGAAGTTGCCGACAAACATTCTAATATCATAGTCGATATACAAATACATGGGTCCTGTGTAGCCTGCATCAAGAATTTCCATTTCTTTGTGCTTTGGATTCGCAAGATTGCCTGTTACCTCGGTTACTTTGGCAGAAGCCACTTTCTGTGTGCCTTCCGCATCCTTTGTAAAGGATACAAAAGCTTCCATTGACGAGGCACTGTTTGTTACATAATCAAATTCAATCTTTTTGATCTTTGACATGTCATACTCACCAAGGTACAAGGAGGCAGGTTCCTTGGGAGATCGCGACCAGTCAGATACAAGCCAAAGATACTCTTGGTTCTTGTCCCAGCTGCTATAGGCGCAGCGCATATTAACCACACCAGGGCCATAATAGTCTTCTGGCTGGGCAGAAGTGCCTATGAACTTTACACCCAATTCCCTAACGTCCAGCATGACTTTGTTTTCTTCTGCGCTAGCATATAACGCCATTAACAGCATGCATGCAGCTAAAATCACACTCAAGGGCCTTTTCTTCAACTTCAACACCTCCAGTATTCTTTTTTCATTCCGTTTCGTTCATTCAGTCCGCATAAGAGTAAAGGTCCGTATCGTAAGT
>JAAYLF010000173.1 GCA_012522035.1 Clostridiaceae bacterium | reverse complement strand
GCATAGAATGCAGGGATGACGAAGCCTTGTTTAGGGCTAGAACAACCTTGATGCAGATCGTAATGCAGACAGGAAAGCAAATACCGTGCTTGAAGATTGAGGACTGGCCTGATTTTGAAGACAGAGGTCTTATGATAGATATTTCAAGATGCAGGGTCCAGACTCTTGATACCTTGAAAAGAATTGCCGACATTGCCAGTGAGTTGAAATTCAACCAGATGCAGCTGTATATTGAAGGCTTTTCATTTGCATATGAGAAATATCCTCAGGTATGGGAAGGAATAACTCCTATTACTGGAGAGGAAATCAGGGAGCTTGACAAATACTGCAAAGAGAGATTTATTGATTTGGTACCAAACCAAAACAGCTATGGCCACATGATGCCCTGGCTTGAAAGAGAAGAGTTCAAACATCTAGCCATGTGTCCTGATGGCTTTTACTTCGAACTGTTTGGTCACATGAAAACGGGCTGGTCCTTGGACCTGCAGGATGAAAAAGCCCTTGAGTTCTTGTTTGGCTTGTATGATGATCTTTTAAGATTCTTTTCATCGGACAAATTCAATGTGTGCTGCGATGAAACCCTTGACCTGGGTCAGGGAAAGAGCAAGGAAGCCTGCGAAAAATACGGGAAAGGCCATGTATACTATGAAGGGCTTATGAAGATATATGAGAATGTGAAATCCCGTGGTCTTAAGATGATGTTCTGGGGTGACATAATTCTCAATCATCCCGAGTATGCAAAGAAACTTCCCAAGGATGTCATCGCTCTCAACTGGGGTTATGAAGCAAACGATGTGAGCGAGGAAAGCTGCAAGTGTTTTGAGGAAGCAGGTGTGCCATATTACGTATGTCCGGGCACCAGTGCATGGAATTCCATCTGGGGCATGACGGACAAGATGATGAGCAATATTAGAACTTCCGCATACAATGGACTCAAATATGGAGCTGTTGGATACCTGCTGACTGATTGGGGCGACTTGTGGCATCTGCATCATCTTCCTGTCAGCTATTCTGGCTACTGCTATGGAGCTGCCATGGCGTGGAATGCCTGTGAAGAGCAGGAAAAGTATCTTTCTGAGTACATGAACAAGTTTGTCTTCAAAGACAAGAATAATGTTATGGGACAGCTTCTTATAGACATGGGAAGGTATATCAACGAGGAGATGATTGACAGGCTGCCCAAGTATGGAAGAACCCATCTTGCGCATATTCTTTGTGGAAGTCTTGAGGAAAAGGAAACAGCAGCAGAAGTAACAAAGGATAATCTTGTCAAGGTTTATTCGTATATAGAGGAGAAGCTGACAAGACTTCAAAAAGCTTCCATGGAATGCGATGATGCTGATTTGATTAAGCTTGAGGTAGAGGCTGGAGCAATGATTCTTAAGTTTGCATGTCTGCTTGGCTTGTACAAGATTGATGGATACGATGTAAGCAAGGAGACTTATCTTAAAGTCTTGAAAGAGATGCAGGACAAAACCATTGATATGCATAAAAGAGCTTGGCTTGCCAGAAACAAACCAAGCCGCATGCATGAAGGAGTGGAGGCTCTTACGAAAATCAGGTAGTGTATGATTGTGGAAACTAATACTTTATATAAAGAGGAAAGTATGGTAAAATACAAAAGAGTATCAAAAAGGAGGTTGCACAGACATGCTTAACAAAAGTGACTATAAACGATTCAGTGAAAAGATGGATAAATCCATCGCTGTTCTTGAGGATCAGTTGACTCAGATTCGTGCAGGAAGAGCAAATCCCAGTATTTTAAACAAAATAACTGTTGAATATTATGGTGTTCCAACACCCCTTAATCAGTTGGGCAGCATCAGTGTTCCAGAAGCAAGAATGCTTGTTTTCCAGCCTTGGGATGCTTCAATACTCAATCAGGTTGAAAAGGCAATCCAGAAATCCGATATTGGAATCAATCCGAACAACGATGGAAAAGTGATCAGAATCGTATTCCCTCCTTTGACTGAGGAACGCAGAAAAGAGCTTACAAAACAGGTCAAGAAAATGGGAGAGGATACCAAAATTGCCATCAGGGCTATAAGAAGGGAAGCCAACGAGTATTTCAAGAGTCTTGAAAAGAAGTCAGAGATAACTGAAGACGAATTGAAAGTGGCGGAAAAAGAAGTTCAGGAGATGACGGACCAGCATATTGAGGAAGTGGACAATGTCGTCAGAATAAAGGAAAAGGAAATAATGGAGATATAGTTGACAAGTCCCCACTTTTCGTGGGGATTGTGTCAGTTAGGAGTGAAATATGTTGACGGAGAATGAAAAGAAGAGCTTGCCTATGCATGTGGCCATAATACCCGATGGAAATAGAAGATGGGCAAAGGCAAAAGGCTACCCTGTCAAATACGGGCATAGACAAGGAGCAAATACGTTTAAGGAAATTGTCAGATATGCCGGTGAGCTGGGCATCAAATATATTTCATTTTATGCCTTTTCTACAGAGAACTGGAAAAGAAGTCCTTCTGAAGTGGAGAGCCTTATGGATTTGCTGGGCGGATTCTTGAAGAATTCAGAAAAGGAACTGGGAAAAGACAAGGACAAAATTAAGATAATGGTTTCAGGCAAAATTGACAGACTATCGCCTGAACTGCAGAAAGAAATCAATAGAATAGAAGAAGAAACCAAAGAAAACACGGGTATAATCGTTAATATCAGCATAAACTATGGTGGAAGAGATGAAATATTGGAATGCACAAAGCAAATCTGTCGAAAAGTTGTGGAAAAGGAAATAAATATTGATGAAATAGATGAGAATGTTTTCAATTCCCATCTGTTTACAAAAGGCCTTCCCGACCCCGACCTGCTTATCAGAACCAGTGGGGAAATAAGGATTTCTAACTTTTTGCTGTGGCAGCTTGCATATACCGAACTGTATTTTACTGAAAAGTTTTGGCCCGATTTTGATAAAAAGGATTTTGATGCAGCTTTGAAGGAGTATGTAAAACGGCAGAGGCGTTTTGGAGCAAATTGACTGGGAGGTTTACATGAAAGTTAAAACTATAGCGGGCTTTATAACGGCGATAGTCGCTCTCATTGTTGTAATCCTTG
>JAAYLF010000015.1 GCA_012522035.1 Clostridiaceae bacterium | reverse complement strand
ATCGAGAGCAAAGATCTTAATGATGCCAGAGTGTATCAGGAGATCAAGGTAAAGAGAAATACCACATACAAGATAACTGTTTATGTCAGGACGGAGAATGTTGAGGAAGGAGCAGGTGTCAACATATCCGCCATTGATTGCAGTGATGTTCCTACAAAAAGCATTCATGGAACAAACTCCGAGTGGCAGGAACTTACGATTTATGCCAAAACAGGACCAAAGCAGAAGAGTCTGCAGCTCAGTCTTGGACTGGGTGGTTATGGATCAGAGTCTTCAGGTGTTGCATACTTTGACAATGTTTCCATAGAGGTTGCCAAAAAGGTTCCTCAAGGTGAAAGAGTACTGAATGTGGAACCAAGAAAGCCAAGTGATGACAAGGCAGGGAAGACTACGCATGAAAAGCTGATGCAGCTTTTGTTTATCACCGCGCTGGCAAGCCTTTTGGTTTACGTTGTTGTCCTTTGTCTCAAGAGTGATAAAGAACGATTTGCAAGAAAAGAAGCTCTATCTTATGAAATAACAAGACCGGACAAGAAAGACTGGATTATTATCGCAGTCATGACATTGGTTTGTGTTTTCTTCTCATATTACAAACTGGGTGACATGAAGGCAGCGTCAAATTACTGGAAGGCATCAGAAGTTGGAGAGTATGTTATTGTTGAATTTGACTCTGTAAAGAACGTCAGGAGAGTTGCATACTCTTGCAACATACCCGCCACGGCATCCTACAGGGTATTGTATGAGGATGAGAATGGAGAGTTCAAGCAGACAATGACCCTGACTAAAAAAGCATTCTTTGAGTGGTCGGTTGAAAAAGCCAACTTTACAACTAAAAGAGTCAAGATAGAGGCAAGAAGCACCGGGCTTGGAATAAATGAGGTTGGTTTCTTTGAGACTGATGAGGAAGGAAACCTTAAACTGATACCAGTCAAGGTGGTTGAGCAAAAGTATACTGAAGTTCAAGGCTACGGAAAGCCTGAGTATCTGTTTGACGAACAGGATACCGTACCTATTTCAAGAACATACATGAATGGAACGTATTTTGACGAAGTTTACTTCCCAAGAACCGCCTATGAACATATTCATGGATTGAAGATTTACGAAACCACGCATCCGCCCATGGGCAAGAACTTTATTGCACTAGGTATAAAAATCTTTGGCATGAATCCTTTTGGATGGAGATTCATGGGAACTCTGGCAGGTGTACTTTTAGTGCCCATCATGTACCTGTTTGCGCTTAAGCTTTTCAAGAAGAGATTTTACGCATTTATTGCAGCTTTCCTCATAATGTTTGATTTCATGAGGCTGGCTCAGACAAGACTTGCGACAATTGACTCATACTCATGTTTGTTTGTATTGCTAATGTACTACTTTATGTATGACTACTTTGTCGTAAAATCCTATGATTTGACCTTCAAGAGGTCATTAAGACCCTTGATCTTTGCTGGACTTGCGTTTGGATTTGGTGCTGCGGCAAAGTGGACATCTCTTTATGCAGGAGCGGGACTTGCCATACTGTTCTTCCTTGCAAAATACGCTGAAGCGGAGGACTATATATCCAAAAGAACATCCTCCCCGGACAACACAAAGATCTGGTGGTTGAAGAACAACTTTCTGCCCACATGTCTTGCCTGTGTTGTGCTGTTTGTAGTAATTCCAGGAATAATATATATCCTATCATACATTCCATATATTCCATCCAGCGGTGGCAAGGGGCTTTTGGATATTGTGATTGACAACCAGAAACACATGTACAAATACCATGCGAACCTGAATGCAACACATAGCTTTGGTTCTCCATGGTGGTCATGGCCAATTATGGTGAGACCCATCTGGTACTATATTAAAGACGGATCAGCTCCTCTT